>CALDGT010000409.1 GCA_937942935.1 uncultured Chloroflexota bacterium
AATATGATATGGGCGCTCCCATCCGTCTTAAGCCATATGTGACCGAGGATTTGATTATTATCGGTTCTGATTCTGGGGAATTAGTCGGTGTTGAATTATCTGGAAATCGCAAATGGAATTATCGCTTGCGACGTTCAATTACCTCATCGCCATCGGTTGATGTGGTTGAAGGGGTTGGTTATGTTGGCTCATTAGATGGGTATTTGTATGCCATTGATATTAGTAATGGATACAGTATGTGGCGTTTCCGTACAGGCGGTCCCATCATTTCTAGTGTTGCAATTGATGGTCCAAATTTACTTTTCGGTTCTGCTGATTGCAACTTTTATGCCATCAATTCAGAAAATGCCAAAGAGCGTTGGCGCTTTACCTGCGAGAAACCAATTGTCGGCTCGCCAGTTGTACACAATAGCTATGTTTATTTTGGTGCAACAAATGGTATCTTTTATTGTTTAGAAGCCAAAACAGGCAAGGAAGTTTGGAAATTTGAAACAGGCAATTCAATTACTGCTCAACCATGTATCATTGATAAAATGATTTTGGTTGCTTCAATGGATCATGTTCTTTACGCATTACCACTTGTCTGATTGCGAATAAGCGAGGGAGTCGCGCGATTATGGATTTATTTCGGAAGATGTTTGGAAAAACGAGCGAAGAAGCAATAGAAAAAGAAACACCAAAAGCGCCTGTGATAGAAACCCCGCAAGCGACAGCTATGAACGACAATCCATCGGACGTTGAAGGGTTAGACCCCACAACGCAACCAGTGAGTGTCCCTCCGCCTAAACCAAAATCACAGTTGGCACGCCAATTGAATGATAATGTTACCCAACAATTGGCTTCAGATATGTTGGCAACGACAAATTCGAGCTATATCACATTTGGGCAATCATCAGATATTGGCTTGGTTCGGTCTAACAATCAAGATGCCGCCATGTCTTTTT
Source organism: uncultured Chloroflexota bacterium (assembly GCA_937942935.1). Taxonomy (GTDB): domain Bacteria; phylum Chloroflexota; class Anaerolineae; order Aggregatilineales; family Phototrophicaceae. The sequence goes on from CALDGT010000409.1 coordinate 945, forward strand.
TCTTTACGAGTGCAACAGCCGATGATCGCCCCGATTTTGGCATTTTTATTGTTGCAGACGGCATGGGTGGACATCATGATGGCGAAAAAGCATCCGCGATTGCGGTCAAGACTATTACGACACATCTTACTCAAAACGTATATTTACCCATCTTGAGTGGTAATACCGATGTTCCCCCGATTAGCGAAGTCATGGTATCGGCAGTTCAAAAAGCCAATAGCGAAATTATTAAGCATGTACCCGAAGGCGGAACAACTGTAACCGCAGTAGGTGTTTTGGGAGATTTAGCCTACATTGCCCATGTTGGCGATAGCCGGGCATATCTCATCACTAAAGACAACATCGAACAAATCACCCGTGACCATTCTTTAGTGCAACGGTTAATTGAACTTGACCAAATTACACAAGACGAAGTTCACGACCATCCACAGAAGAATGTTTTGTACCGCGCATTAGGACAAAATGATAGTGTTGAGGTAGATATTAGCACTCGCCGATTGCCACCTAATTCACGTATTTTAATTTGTAGTGATGGCTTATGGGGTCTTATAACCGAAAAAGACCTATTTGAAATTGCTATGAATAATACAGATCCACAACAAGCCTGTGAAAAGTTGGTTGCATTAGCCAATACCAACGGTGGCACAGACAATATCACCGCCATCATCCTGAAGATTTCATAGCATGGATTTTTAACCGATGTCTACAGAAAAAAATCCCTACAAACTGTTAGGAATACCCGACGATGCCTCTTTAGAAGATATTAAAGCGGCATACCGCAAAATTGCGAGGCGCTTGCATCCCGATGTGAACCCTAATAACGAGGCGGCTCAGACACAGTTTCAAGAAGTGAGTAATGCGCATGAATTACTCACAAGCCCGTCTCGTAAATCAGCTTATGACTTAGGTCAAAAGTCAAAAAAAGTTGTCGATGATTATTTTTTCACATTTCAAGTTGCATCAAGCAAGCAAATCGTTTTTCCATTGCCAGAACCGCAAGTGATTTATATGCTCGCGGAAATTCACCCAGACCCGCGTGCTACCGAAATCAAGCAACGCGAGAGCAACCTAAACTTGACCTTGGTCTTAGACCAAAGTAATTCAATGGCTGGCGCAAGAATTGAGCGTGTCAAAGCCGCCGCGCACCAAATCATTGATAGCTTGAGCGAAAAAGATATTTTATCGGTAGTGGTTTTTAATGACCGTGCAGAGATTGTGATTCCCGCCACCAGAGTGACCGATAAACCATCCCTAAAAGCCAAAGTTAGCTTAATGACGGCTTCAGGGGGCACAGAAATTTATCAGGGCTTATCTGCTGGAATGAATCAAGTACGCCAATATTTAGGACCTAAGTTGGTAAATCACATGATTCTGCTCACAGATGGTCATACATTTGGCGACCAAGACAAGTGCCTAGACCTCGCAAATAAAGCCGCTACAGATGGTATTGGCATTAGTGCGATGGGCTTGGGGCATGATTGGAATGATAAATTCTTAGATGAATTAGCCTCTAAAACGGGTGGTAGCTCTAGCTTTATCAGTTCAATTGGTGCAGTTGTCAAATTTATGAATGAGCATGTCCGCAACCTGAGCAATGCTTTTGCGGAGCGCATGATATTATCTGTGGCAACAGACCCAGATGTCGAATTAGAATCTGCATTCAAGTTATCTCCACATCCACAACCATTACAACACGAGAGTGGCAATATCATACTTGGCGGGTTGCCAAATAATCGCCCCATTACCGTTTTATTACAGATTCAAGTTCCAGCAGAGATGCCAGAAGGACAACGACATTTTGCGCGGTTGGCGGTGAATGGTGAAATTTTGGCTAATTCCAATCCACAGTTTTATATGGTTAAAGACCCAGTTTTTGAAATTAGTAAGGATGTTTCTATCAAACAAGATCCACCAACTGCTATTTTGGACGCATTAAGCAAGCTAACACTTTACCGATTACAAGAACGCGCACAAGAAGCCTTAGCGAATGGTGATGTTAACGAAGCCACACGCAGACTTGAAAATCTAGCCACACGTTTGCTAGAGTTAGGGAAACATGAATTGGCAGAACAAGCCCTGTCAGAAGCAAAACGTGTGAATGTTACCCATCATCTTTCAACGGCTGGACGTATGACACTAAAATATCAAACGCGACACCTTCTATCTGATGAAGCACCACTGGAAAGTGAAACATGATAATTTGTACATATTGTGGTCATAAAAACCGCCCCGGATTGTTGTTTTGTGAAGAATGTGGACATACTCTCATCGAAGGTAGCATAGATGCAACTGTCCCAACAAAACGTTTAGAAACAAGTTTGGGTGAATTTTCTGCACGCGCTACTTGGGGGTCGGCTAGTGTAGGCAAAGTATCATCTATTGTGATGCGAATTCGTGATGTTGCAGAACCAATGGTTTTGCAACTTAAAGACCGTATTGTCTTTGGTCGCCTAGAACCCAATAGCCCACGTCAACCAGATGTGGATTTAACACCCTATGGCGCACTCGAAAAAGGTGTTTCACGGGTACATGCGGCAATTGAACGGAGTGATGATGTCCTGACAATTATTGATATGGGGAGCGCCAATAGCACCTTTGCTTTTTCATCAGGTAAAGGGCAT
>CALDGT010000410.1 GCA_937942935.1 uncultured Chloroflexota bacterium
AATGACCCAATGGAAACCAAAGCGATGAAGCAAGTTTTTGGGGATCATGCTTATAAAATCGCAATTAGCGGTACAAAAAGTATGACAGGACATGGTATGGGTATGACAGCCGCCTTAGAAGCGGTTTTTTGTGTGATGGCACTCCGTGACCAAATTGCCCCGCCAACCATCAATTTATATGAAAAAGACCCCGAATGTGACCTCGATTATGTGCCGTTGGTGGCGCGTGAGGTAAAAATGACGTATGCGATGAGCAATGCCTTTGGGTTTGGTGGTCATAACGCCTCCCTCATTTTCAAAAAGGCTGAATGATGGATTTAGATGCGCTTCAAACCCGTTTGGGTGTTTGGTTTGATGACCAAGCGATGCTCATGCAAGCCTTAACTCATCGCTCGTATAGCAATGATATGGGGGAGCAAATCCCCCATTATGAGCGATTAGAATTTTTAGGTGATGCTGTCCTCGATTTTCTCTCTGCCGACTTTTTATATACTCATTTCCCGCACGCGACAGAAGGTGAACTGACACGGTTTCGGGCGGCATTAGTCAACACCGATGCTTTAGCAGAATTGGCACAATCATACGGATTAGGGGCTTATATCCGCATAAGCAAAGGCGATGAATTAGAGGGTGGGCGGACTCGTGCGAGTTTGTTATGCGATGTATTTGAGGCAATCATTGGGGCGATGTATTTGCAAAAAGGCTTGGATGGGGTTAGAGAATTTATCACACCATCGCTGATTGCCAGAAAAAATTTGATTGCAGATGAAACCGTGAGCAAAAATCCGCGTAGCCGATTTCAAGAATGGGCAGAGGCGGTTCATGGCATTACCCCACATTTTGATGTGTTATCAGTGGGGGGAAAATCGCATTTGCCCGATTATGAAGTTGGGGTATATTTGGGGAATAAATTAATTGCGAAAGGGCATGGGCAGAGCAAACGCCTTGCGGCGCAAAATGCCGCCCAAAATGCCCTTCAATTGGTTGAATCAAATCATCCTAGTTTAAGCGTAAAACCATCCGAACAGGCAGGTGGTCAGAAGCCCGACGCGGAATAATCACACGGTCTGTATCTGGAAAGACAACGGTCAATTCGCTCACGACAAAAATATCACTTTCCCATGCCCACAAATAATCTAACCGCGCCCGCACCCCTGTGCGGATGAATGTCACAGTGGTTTCTGGGGTGTCATCTGCCAAATAATCGGTGAATCCACTGCGTGTCATACTACGGATAATATCGGAACTGGGGATATTGTTGAATGTTCCGCCGATAATGCGCCGTCCGATGCCACCATCTTGGGCGATATGAATATTCACCAGCGCAAAAATTTGCGAGAGTTGCTCTTGTTGCCCACGCTCTAAATCGGCAACACTGACTAACCCACCTGTATCGAGCAATGGGTCTAGCCACAGGTTATATACGGTGATGACATTGGCATCGGGGCGAATTTGTACCCGTTGTAATCCTGTTTGGGTGGCAACACTGTTTTGAAGGGTGTATCCATCGGCAAAAACAATCGGCACTCTGGATAAAACCGCGAGTCCTTGAATCCCTTCGTTTGTGGGATAAAAGCGCACATCCATTTTTAAGCGCCGAGCGAGCCATAAGGCTTGGTCTACACCAAAACTGGTCATGCGACCGACTTCGACTTCTTGTAATAAGACCACATCGGCGGCGCTAAATTCGATGGTATTTGCCATGAGCGCGAGGTCTGGATAGAAAAACTCGTTGTATCCACTATGAATGTTATAGGTAAGTACCAACAATTGGTCTGGATTCAATTTTGGTTCAATAATCGGTGGGCGGGCAAAATATCCCGCGCCTGCGCTCATCCCCACTACCAAACCGAATGTGATGACCGATAATGCCGAATTACCTCCGACCCAAGCAATCCGCCTGCGGGTTTGGACGATAGGTAAGCAAGCGACAAATACGGATAGTAGCAGTATCCCTAATCCAAAGCCCCTAAATCCGCGCAATAATGGCGGGACAATTGGATTTAAGACATCTAACGGTTGGGCAAAGTTTCGCACGAAAGCATATTCATACGTGAAAATGTCTCCGACATACAGCAGGGCAAAAAATAATACCCCAAGAATTACCCATAACCCGCCAAAACTCCGTTCTTTTTGGGCTTTTGGACGGATGAGCCACCACCACAATAAACTCACGATGAATTGGGCAACGATGAGCGCAATCCCCGCGACTAATCCTGTCAGGCGTGTGCCGATGACGATGAATAACATAGCGGTGAGCATCCATACCCATCCGCGCACACCCGCATCGAATAATCCGATGAATCGGCGAGCATAATGACGGACAGCAGGTAATAATGGGAGTAGGGTGGCGACCATCGTTGGCGCGACTAGTAGTGTGTAATCGCTATTAGACCGCCCTGCAATCGCGTTTGGGAGCGCCAATAACGAGAGTTGAAGAAACAATAATGCGCCAAATCCCAAACCGCCCCAAAAGGTGATGAGCGATTGGTCTTGAGAAACTTCTTGTGCAGAGGGTTTGTTAATCGGTTGACTAAAATGAGCGATGGCGCTCATGACAATGGTTACAACCGATAAAATGAGTTGCACATTCAAATAATTTGCGCCCCATGATGGGTCTAGGGTATTGCCATACGCCCTAAAAATTTGGTCAATCCCAAATGCGAGGAGCATCATGGGGGCAAAAATGCGCCCACGATGATGGATTATCATCACGATATACAACAACCCGCCACCAAGTACAATCGCCGCACCTATCATATCGGGGCGGAGTTCCATATTTGCCAGCATCCAATAGCGACCAAAGGCGGTGATTCCTGTGGCAATTACAATAATTGGGCGTAACCCCGCTAGAAATATCCCTAATGCGGGTAATGCTAACATATAGACCAAAAAACTCATCTCTGCGCTGGCAGTAGACGGCTGAATCAAACCGATGAGAGTCGGGTCGAGTTGGGCGGGGTTAATGCTAGGGAATAAACTCGCACTTCCCATGCGGGCATATAATTCGCCCAAGACAAAGCGTAGGGCTTGCACAAAAAATAATCCGATGAGTGTCCCTTCTATGAGGGCAAAAAGAGGGTGATTCGCAGTTAAAAGTGACCGTAAGCGACGCATTTATCCGTCCTCAGTTAAGGTTTGTTAAAGGAAGTTGCTCAAAAACACACTTTTGGGTGTATAATTCCTCAAATTTATCACAAGAAAACTTGGGTGCAATGGTAGCACCCCGATTGGAGTATACCTACTTGGAAACCGTAAAAACACTCCTAGTTGGTGGCACAGTTGTCACCATGAATGAACAATTTGATGTCTTTTATGATGGCGCAGTAGCTATCAATGGGCATCAAATTATCGCGGTTGGCACACGCCAAGATATTGTAGCACGTTATCAGGCAGAAGAAGTCATTGATTGTGATGGAAAATTTATTTTGCCCGGTTTAATCAATGCTCATACCCATGTCCCAATGACATTATTGCGCGGGTTGGCAGATGATTTGCGCCTTGATGTGTGGTTGATGGGGTATGTGATGCCCACAGAACGCGAATTTGTGAGCGAAGAATTTTGTCGGCTTGGCACAAAAATTGGATGCGCCGAGATGATTCGGAGTGGTACAACCACTTTTGCCGATATGTATTATCACGAAGCGACTATTGCAGAAACGACTGCTGAAATTGGGATGCGGGGCGTGTTGGGGCAGACCATCCTCAAATTTCCGTCACCCGATGCAGAATCATATGAACATGCACTTGCCTATACACGTAAATTTATTGAAGATTGGCGTAATCACCCGCTTATTACACCAGCCGTAGCACCGCACGCGCCTTACTCTAGCACCAAAGATATGCTCAAACAATGCGCTCAGTTGGCGATGCAATATGATGTGCCTGTCCTCATCCATATTTCTGAGATGAAACAAGAAGAGGATGATAGTTTTGATGCGTATGGGATGCGGGTTGTCCCTTGGGTGAAGTCGAGTGGGTTGCTCAATGCCAAAGTATTGGCGGCGCATTGTGTCCATATCAATAAAGGGGATATGCAAACCCTATATGAAAATGATACAACGGTTTCACATAACCCCACTAGCAATCTCAAATTGGCGAGTGGCATTGCCCCTGTGACCGAAATGCTCGAAAATAAACTGACTGTTGGCATTGGCACAGATGGTCCCGCCAGCAATAATGACCTTGATATGTTTGAAGAGATGCGCCTTGCGGCAATCCTCGCTAAAACTGCCGCCAATGACCCCACAGCACTTCCGGCACGTCAAGCCTTGCTCATGGCGACACGCATGGGCGCACAAGCCTTATTTTTGGGCGATGTAACAGGCAGTTTGGAAGTGGGCAAATATGCCGATTTGATTGTGGTAGATGCAGATACACTCCACAATAGCCCCAAATTTAAACGCAATACTGATGCGGTGTATTCACAAATTATTTATGCCAGCAAAAGCACCGATGTCGCCCATGTGATGTGTCATGGCAAGTGGTTGATGAAAGACCGCGAATTGCTCACAGTTGATGTGCCAAGTTTACTCGAAGAAGCCCGAATTTATGCCGAAAAAGTGGATGCTTTCCTCATCGCTCATGAAGGCGATGTCCTCAAGAAACTTATCGCAGTGGGTGGCGTGGAACGTGCCGAGAGTTTTGAAGTGCAAGTGAAGGCGCGTATTACAGACCCGAATATCGTCCAAAAATTGCTCAAGAGTCATGAAGTCGAAATTTTACGCGAGACACATTATCGCCAATATGACACCTTCTTCTTGTTCAATGCACCAGAAATGGGGCGTGTGCGTTATCGTGAAGATGACAAGCTCGATGAAAAGGGCAATGTTACAGAAGTGCGGGCGCGATTGACCTATACCAGCCCCAACAAAGAACGCTCATTCAATTCTGCCATTTTGCTCTCCCGTTCACGGTTTATTGCTCCCGCAGACCGTCCGTTGCGGTTTTATCGGGAATATTTCCAAGCGGCGACTATTGTGAATATCAGCAAAGAACGCAAACGTTGGCGCATTTTGTATCAAGATGTGGTGTATTTTATCAATATAGACCATTTGCTAGAGACCGATGAAAACGAGATGTATATCGAAATTAAATCGCGCACATGGTCGTTATCGGATGCCGAACACAAAGCCGATGGCATTCAACGCATGTTGGGCGTGTTGGGAATTGCCCCAGAAGATTTTGTGTATAAAGACTATTTAGAATTGCACAAAGAGGGCGTAGCTGGGTGATGAATTAAAAAATTGGTGTGAGGATAATTTTTTATCCTCACACCAATAACTAATTTTAGCTTCGCACAATCATGACTCTCTGATTTCCCCAAGCAAATTCGCTGATATGATTTTTATCCCCGCCATCATCCATCGGGCGCTCAATCGTGGTGATTTCCATGTCCTGCCATATTGTGATAACCCCGTTGGGCTTGTCTATGAGGGCAATTTGATTGCCATTTGGTGAGACCATAACCGAATGAACATCATCTTGAATATAGCGCCTTTCTGCCAATAACTCTTGTAGTTGGGTCTGTGGATTGGTGACATAATAAGCGATTTTTTCATCGTTGACGACCATCATCACAGTTGCCATACCATCGGGTGTTTGTGAGTTATATTTTTGTAGGGCAGAGGCAGTTACATCTTCAATCGTACCTGTTTTGTCGATGAGTTGCAGTGTGCCGTCACTATAATAAAGCGCCAACACTTCTCTTTCTCCCTCTTGGGCGACAAACGATGTAAAAGCCGATTTATCTTTAGCGCCAATAATTTCAAACAGTTTTTCACCAGTAGGGGAGAACAAGAAAAATACTTTTTGGAAGTGTTTATCTCCATCAGGCACCCAATGATGGGTATAAATGCCGTTTTCGCCAAATTCAATCGGTATAGGCATATCGAAATATGGCTCCGGATAAAAATCGGTGGCGATAACTGTCACTTGTTCGGTCACAAGATTATAGACCACCAATTGAAAGAACATCGTTTCGGGGTGTATCCCCGTTGTGTTGGGCATACTCTCTAGCCATGCAATCATTGTGCCATCATGCGACCACTTTGGCGCAGAATGACGCACCCCACCGACTAAATTAACTGGATTAGCATAATCTGGTTGGAATGTAATCAACCGAGATTCGCCTGTGGCAAAATCATAAATGGCAATGTCGGTTGGCAATTCACCACGCCATTCTGCCATTTGATGGGTATCCCGATAATTGAGCATGATTTGTGACCATGTGCGATATACAAAGGCAGACCTGTCTGGTGCATAATCTGGACTATAACTATAACCATCGCTCGGCGTTAGTTGAACAGTTTCATCATCTACCCATGCGTAAATTTGACCTTTTGCAGTGAATAATAACGGTGATTCAGGTGTAGCTGATTGCCCCATTATGGGTATTACCGATAACCATAA
>CALDGT010000411.1 GCA_937942935.1 uncultured Chloroflexota bacterium
AAGCCCACAAAAACAAGCGGATATTGCCCAACTGTTCACACGGCAATGTCCGGAATATCGGCTACAGGATATTGAATACAGCGTGTCATCGTTGTTATTGGCGAATATCGAGACGTGTTATGACCTCTATCGGGCGTGCGATGCGCTCATCGGCGGAAAAATCGTCCAAGATGGTTTGGTGGCGCGGTATAAAGCCGTGAATGACATCCTCGTGCGCGAAAATATGCCCTACGAAAGACGCTTGAGCATGAGCGCCGATGCGATTTTAGTCGCGCCAACACTCGGTTATTATATTGCGGTCATCGCAGAGAAAATTTATAAATTGCCAAAATTTGCGGATGTCGTGGCGAGTGGGCAATTGGCGCAAACCCTCAATGATGCCGCGTTGGTGGTGCGCTTGCTCAATGATATGGGGTCACTGACCAAAGCATCGGCAGAAGCCCGCCAAAAAGTGTTGGATAATTTGGCGATGGTGGCACAACATCATGACGGGATGACGCTCAAAGAGAGCGTGATTCAATCGAATTTGGGGGTGCAAATCACCCGCTTGCAAAAAGATGTCATTTTTGGCGAATGGAATTTGGCATTACATGACCTCGATAACTTGCCCGTGAATCCAGAGACACTTCAATTATTCTCTGAACGGTTGATTTATCTGAGCGATGTGTATAAGACCACCTATAAGCAGATGGAAAGCGGACTCATCGACATTGAGAAGCAACTCGAACACAAATTGGTCAGCTCGATTGTGCGCCGATTTGTGGAGTTCCATGTGCAATTGTATTCAAACGATTATAAAGGCGAAACGGGCGAATATGCGATTTAGCCCACCCCTATCCCCCCTGCCCCCTTTCCCCATTACATGGAGAAAGGGGGATAAATCCAATTCCCCCTCTCCATTTTATGGGGAGGGGGCTAGGGGGTGGGGTTAAAAAACACAGGAGACCCTTATGCAACTCATCATCAATGCCCACATCATCACCGAAACGCATACCATCCCCAACGGTTGGTTAACGGTTGGCGATGGCAAAATTTTGTATTTTGGCGATGGCGCACCCCCGCCCACCCCAAGCAGTGTCATCATCAACGCACACGGAAAAATCCTCACGGCGGGGTTTTTGGATATTCATGTGCATGGGGGCAATGGTCACGAAATTATGGACGCCACCCCGCAAGCCATCACCGAATTGAGCCAATTTTATGCCCGTCATGGGGTCACAGGCTTTTTGGCGACCACATGGACGGCAGATGATGAGCCAATTTATCGGGCATTGGCACAAGTCGCACAGACAACGGTGGATGGTGCGTATTTGTGGGGCGCTCATGTGGAGGGACCGTATGTGAACCCAAATAAAGCGGGGGCGCAAAATCCGCATCTGATACGGCGAGCAAATATGACCGAGTTTGCGCGGTGGCAAGCGACAGGTGTCGTCCGCCTGATGACCATCGCGCCAGAATTCCCAGAAAATTTGGCGATGATAGACCACTGCACCGCCCACCACATCGTCACATCGGCAGGTCATACCGATGCCACCCTCGCGGATATGCGCCGAGCTATTGAACATGGCTTGAGCAATACCACCCACACCTTTAATGCCATGCGCCCCTTGCATCACCGTGAGGCGGGGACGGTTGGGGCGGCATTATTATTCCCAGAATTGCGCTGTGAGGTGATTTGTGATGGCGTGCATGTCCAACCCGATGTCGTGAAGTTGTTGTATCAGGCAAAAGGCGCAGATGGCGTTATCCTCATCACCGATGCGGTGCGCGGGGCGGGTTTGCCCTATGGGACAGAATATTCACAAGACGGACGGCGCGTGACTGTGCGCGAGAGTGCCTATTTGGATGATGGCACATTG
>CALDGT010000412.1 GCA_937942935.1 uncultured Chloroflexota bacterium
ATTGACCATACCCAAACACAGTTGGCAATTCAGATGCAATTAAATTGGGGGCAGGGGTGGGTGGGATGGGCGAAATGGGAATGGGTGTTGTGCTGGCGGTTGATGTAATCGTTGCGGTGGGTGTTTCTGTGAATTGTGGGGTATTGGTGATGGTTGCTGATGGCGTGATGCTGGCGGTTTGGGTATGTGTCGCCGATGAGGTGAGCGTGATGGTTGGTGTATTGGTTGGTGTGATGCTAGGGATGGGTGATTCGGTGGGGATGATGACTCGTGTGGGTAAATCCCCCAAATTAACTATTGGTTCAGGTTGGCACGCGCCGATGAATATGGGTATTATCATACAGAGTAATGTGCATATCCCAGATTGAATGAGGTGTACTATGGCACAATTTCGGGTCATCATCAGCCTAATTATCCTTTTATCGCTCGCGGCGTGTAATGGCACAGAAGAACAAGTCGCAGAATTGCCAACACGGATTATTTTACCGTCAGATACACCGACATTCACCCCAACATTCACAGAAACACCCAGCGTAACCCCAACGATTACCGCTATTCCGCCAACTGCAACCGCGACGAATACGGCAACATTTACGCCAACGCCGACCAGTACGTTTACGGCGATTCCATCGGCGACACCTATCCCACCGACCAATACAGCAACGATTACCCCGTTGCCAAGCAATACCCCACAACCTACTGCCACCCCAACACCGAATACACCACAAATTTTTCGGTTTACGAGCAACCTCACGGCGGTGAATGGAACAGTTACGGCACAAGCGGGGACATCCCTCATTTTATCGTGGGAAACTTCTGCCGATATTGTGACGATTGAGCAAATGAGTTCACAAGGGACGGTTGAGCAAGTCTTTAGTGTTACCCCAACGGGGCAATTGCCTGTGACCATTCCAACGACCAGCACCGTCCAGATTATTTATCGGTTGGTGGCGCAACGGGGCGGGACATCAACCACACAAAATGTACCGATTGTGATTCAACAAGTGTGTTCTGTTCCTTGGTTTTTTGGCTCACAACTCGCGTTGCCACAATCGGGATGCCCCAGTAGCGGGTCTGTTTCGCTCACAGGGAAAATTCAATTTTTTGAGCGTGGGTTGATGATTAACCTCACACTCGGCGGGCAAAACTGGTTATATGGCATCATTGGGACGACATCCGCCACCAATGGCTCGTATGTGGCGCATGTGAGTGCGTGGGATGGTGTGAGTACATCTACTGCATTCTGTGGCACACCGCCATCTGGTTTTTTTGCTCCACAAGATGTATTCAATTGGGTGTTTAATAATCCGAATACCCTGAGCATTAGTAATTATGTCTGGTGTGACCGTAGTAATGCGTTAGGGTGGGGGCTTGGGAATTTCCAATCGAATGTGACTTATACCGTTCAATATGAATTGAATAATGTCGCATTTTATATCAGCATACCCGGTTATGGTACTGTCCGCATTTCGGGCGGTGCAACAGGCACATGGCAAAAGGTCGGATAAAGCAATCCTTGTGGGTGCTTTTGTAACTTGGTCAGCCAGAGGCTTATGCCTCTGGCGAGGGAAATTGCCTAATTTATGGACGAAAATATAACATCGTCTCACTTCAAATAGAATCTGTGACGCTAGTTTGAATTTTTATCCTAACCATTTTCTGTCTATCCTAAAACATGGACGCAATATTTTTTTCATCCATCGGAAATATTTTGGTGTATAATTTTCAAATGTCGAATAATCAACCTAAAGTAGTGTGATATGGCGAGTGATAACCCAAAACAGCCGATACTAGGTGAAATACCGCGCCTAAAAAGTCTTGTTCAAGAGACCGAACAAGCTCTCCGCGCCCAACGCGATGCCCTCAAACAACGTGGATTTAGCCTTCCTCCGATGGCGATTCAGGCGATGAGTACACTTGAAGGAGATTTGAGCAACCTTGAAACCAGCATTGCGGAAGATATGACCGAATTGGGTCAATTGCGCTTTTTGGCGGATACATCTGCGCGGATTAACACCACATTCGATTTAGAGGCTGTCCTGATTCAATCTATGGACATCGTGATTAATCTGACTGGTGCAGAACGTGGCTTTATCATCCTCAGAAATCCAGATACAGATGAACTCGAATTTAAGGTTGTGCAAGAAAATCAAATTACCAAGACTTATTTTTCGCCAGAAGATAACCAAACGCCACAAGTGAGCCGTACTGTGGTGAATGAAGTTTTGCAAACGGGTGAGGTCTTGCTCACCGATAATGCTTTCAAAGATGACCGTTTTCAATCGGGTATGAGTATTGCCCAAATGACTCTGCGCTCGGTGTTATGTGCGCCGTTGCGCTATCGGGATGATGTTTTGGGTGTGGTGTATGTGGATAATCGCCTGAAAGCAGGGGTATTCACAGCCCGCGAGAAGATGCTCCTTGTGGCATTTGCCAATCAGATTTCGGTTGCCATCGAAAATGCTCGCTTATTTAGCCGAATTCAAAACTCTGTTATAGACATTAGTGCTATGCGCCAATTAATGGATAACGTATTTGAATCTATTGATAGCGGGGTGATTACCACCGATTCTAATGGCAAAATTATGTTCATGAATTCTGCCGCCACCGATATGCTCAATATCAACCGCGATAATGTTGTTGGTCAACCATTAAATGATGTATTGCCTGTTGGCAATGAACTCGATACATACATGGGGAATGTGTTGCGCTCATTCGCGGTGCAATCGCTCGAAACTCAATTAGAGATTAAGGGGCGCGGCAAACGTATTCTGAATATCCGCCTCAACCCCCTCAAAAGCACTCGTGATGTGGCGGGTGGGGTGGCGTTGGTGTTGGATGACCTCACCGAAAGTCGTACCCGTGACGAAATGATTAACCTCACCAAACGATATTTACCCCCCAAGATGGTCGAAAATATCGGTGCAATTTCTCAATTGGCACTCGGTGGAGAACGCCGTGAGGTGACGTGCATTTATGCTGATGTTCGGGCAATCAATAGTTTTCCAAATGCCCGACCACAACAAATTGTGGAGCAGGTCAATGCGTATTTGGCACAAGCGACCAATGCTATCCATCAATTTGAGGGCATCATAGATAAATATATGGGTACAATCATCATGGCGCTTTTTAATACCCAACTCAATCGGATGGATCATGACCATGCGCTTATGGCTGTGATGGCGGCGCTCGCCATCCGTGACTCATTTATCGCATTTTATAAACAATTAGGCATTGACCCCAACCCCCATTATTATCGGATAGGTATCAATACAGGGGTGGCGACATTGGGTAATGTGGGTAGTTTTAATCGGCGCGAATTTACCGCCATTGGGGATAACATCAACCTAGCGAAACGAGTCGAAGAGAATACCCAATTGGGGCAAATTATCATTGGGGAAAATACCTATAATCATATTCATAAATATTCTCGCTCATTTATTGGTGATATTCGCTTTGAAGAACGCCAAGCGATAAAAGTTAAGGGTAGAGAACAACTTGCCCGCATTTATGAGGTATTTAGAAGCTAATGTCAGATGAACAAATATCACAAACCAGTTCTGCACGCCTAAATGCCATCTTAAAACGAGTGAATGACCTCACTGAATTGTTGCGTAGCCAACGTGAACTATTGCGCCAAAAAGGGATTAACTTGCCCGCAGGCGCTTTGGATAATTTGCGTAGTCTTAAGGCACGCCTAGAGGCACTCCTCCGTCAATTGGATAATAACAAAATCGAATTACAACGCCTTCGCGCCTTAGCCGATACCACTGCGCTCATCAATTCTTCGCGGGATACCGATTCGGTGTTGAATCAGGTCATGGATACAGTCATCAATCTCACGGGCGCGGAACGTGGTTATATCGTCCTCAAAAATCGTGCGACAGGCGAATTTGACCAATTTCGTGTGGCACGCGGGATAGATAGCGCCCAATTATCATTCAATGGGGCAGACGAAGCCAATACGGGCGGGAAAAAGAATGAACTCATCGTTAGCAAGACGATTGTGAATGAAGTGGCAGAGACAGGCAAAGCCGTCATCACCGATAATGCCAGCAATGATGAACGCTATCGTGACCAGCAGAGCATTGTCGGGTTTGCGCTACGGTCAATTTTAGCCGTCCCACTCAAAGTGCGGGATGAAGTAATAGGCGTGGTTTATTGCGATAACCGTGTTATGGCAGGGTTATTTCAACCGGGTGACCTCGAAATTATGAATGCGTTCTCGAATCAGGCGGGGGTCGCCATCGAAAATGCCCGCTTGTTTGAATTGGCACGTCAACAACTCGAACAAGTCACCACCATGCGCGATTTGATGGATAACGTGTTCGATTCTATTTCGAGTGGTGTGATTACCGTCAATTCTCATCTCACTGTGACGGCATGTAATATGACGGCGTGTGATATTTTGAATATCCCCGATGAACGCGATGCGCTTAACCAACCCCTCAAGCACATTTTGCCACCCATCACAGCAGATTTTTATGATGCTGTCACCCAAACCCAGCGCGATGGCATGGTCAAAACACTCGAATATCGTGTGCCATTTGGCGATGGGCAACGGAGCTGGAGCATTACCATCAGTCAATTGCGCGACGAACAGAGTACCGTTCAAGGGGCGGTGTTGGTGGTAGATGACCTGACCGAACAACGTGAATTAGAAATCCGCCTCAAGCAATTGCGTGTGTATTTGCCCGCGCCATTGCTCGATAAAGTGACCGATATTAATTTAGTAGAGATGGGGCAAGAGCGCGAAATTACCTCTATTTCGTTGGATGTGCGCGAGTTCACTAAATTTAGTGAACGTCTTCCACCTGAACAATTGATGGAGACCATCAACAAATACCTGAGTTTGGGGAGCGATGGCATCAATTTATATGAAGGTATTGTCGATAAATATATGGGTGATGCTCTCACAGGGTTATTTAATACCCAATTGAATCCTCAAAAAGACCATGCGTTACGGGCAGTCCGCGCCGCCATGAGCGTGATTTATGATTTATATGCCTTGCATGAAATTGTGCCAGAGAATGAACGCCTGTATTATGGCATCGGGATTCATACAGGTCAGGCATTTTTGGGGAATATCGGTAGCCCAGACCGCCAAGAATTTTCGGCATTAGGCGAGGCTGTGACCATCAGCAAAATTTTGGAAGGTAACGCCAAACCGGGTGAGGTTATCATCAGCGAAGGGACATACGAACTCGTCAAAAATGATTTTGAGTGTGAGCGTATGGTCATCGAAAAATCGAAAGGTTATCCTAATCTCACACACGGTTATAAGGTGATTAAGCGTAAAAAGGGGAGCAATACAGGCTCGCTATTTTTGGATGCCGAACTTGAGGAATTGCTAAAGGATATTTGACCATTTTTACAGGGGACATCAGCGTCCCCTGTTTTTATTTCACCAGTTTATTTGCTAATGCCCGTACCCGACTATCGGGGTCATTTTGCAATGGTTGAATGACCTGTTTTAGGTGTTTTTTATCTATCCCTGCTAGTGCCTGAATCGCCTCAAAACGTACACTCCAATGAGCGTCATTAAGTGCAGTGATGAGCGCAGGCACAGCCGATGAATCCCCAATTTGCCCTAAGATGGTGGTTGCTTGTTCGCGCACACGCCAATGCTCATGCTGGAGCGCTTGCATGAGATGGGGTAGGGCTGGTTTGCCAAATTTTTCGATTACTTCCATCAGCACACCCTCAATATCAACATCATCACTCCCCAACAACCCGATTAAAGCAGGGATGGCGCGGGAATCCCCAATTTGTCCCAAGACAAAAATACATTTCATCATCACCGACTTGTCTTTATCTTGTAATGCAGGGATGAGTGCATCTAACGCTTGAGGTTTTCCCATTTTGCCCAAGGTATGCACCGCACGATGACGGGCAGTTGGGTTGGGATGTGTTACCAAGGTCATCACACGGTCAATGGTGGCATCTGTATGTTTCACCAATGCCCATGTGATGTCTTCTGTGATGAAAATATCGGGTTCTGTATGCAGTGCATTGACCAGCACATCGTATTTGCGGTCATCATCTAATTGATGGAGCGCCGAAATTGCGCTACTGCGAACATGATGGTCATGATGATTGAGTTGATTGATAAGATTTTCGAGTGTGTTTGTCATAGTCAAAATTTGACCTCCTATGAAAATGAGTTTACATCCATAGGAACAAAAATAATACCCTGAATTGGTCTATGATGGGTCATAAATAATCACGAGGGATTTAGTAACGAATGTTAACCTTGCGAGATAATCTTGAATGGAATATGATGAAATAACATTCATTCGTCACGAGGAAAATTTGATGACACCACTCGATTTAACCCCAATTTTAGTCGCGCTTCGTCAAGCCGCCCAACTCGCACATGAAGTTCAACAACGGCATATTGTCCGTAGCGAAAAAACAGGCGCAGAACCTGTGACCATCGCCGATTATGGCGCACAAGCCATTATTTGCCATACCATCCAAAAATATTTTCCAGCCGATGGTGTGATGGCAGAGGAAAGTGGGAGCGAATTTGCACGGGTGGTTGATGCCGACCAAAAAGCGACTATTGTTGGATTGGTGAGCGATATTTTAGGCGAAAAAGTGACAGAATCACACCTGATTGCATGGTTAGACCATGCCCGAATTGATAAAATGACACATGAGCCGCATCGAGTTTGGGTGATTGACCCTATTGATGGCACAAAAGGATTTTTGGCACAACGCCATTTTGTGAATGCGGTTGGGGTGTTAGAAGGACGTATTCCGGTGGCGGGGGCATTAGCCGCGCCCGCTTATCCAAATGTTCACGGCGGATTATTGCTTCATGCGGTGGATGGTGTGGCGTATGCTGAATCACTTCAACCCAAAAATGATAGACGGGTGATTCGCGTTTCTAACCATGTTGATATTCATACACTCCGCGCCCTAGAAAGTGTCGAAAAAGGTCACGCAGGGCTGGCGCGGTTGGCGCGTGTGCGTGAATTGATGGGTATGTCTCCCTCACAAGTCGAACAAGCCGATAGCATGGAAAAATATGGGCGGATTGCGGCGGGGGATGCCGATTTATACCTCCGTTTGCCCCGTTTGGGCGATGGCAGACCGCATAATATTTGGGATCATGCGCCCGGTACAGCGATTGTATTGGCGGCAGGCGGAAAAATTACCGATGTCGATGGCTCACCAATTGATTATTCTAAAGGGACTGCATTGAATAATTACGGAGTGGTCGCCACCAATGGCAAAATACATGAATTGGCGCTTTCTGCGGTTGGCAAATTATTGGAGGAAGAACGCCATGAGCAACCTAGAGATTAGACGGGCTACTTATGATGATGAGACCACCTTCCGTAACTTGGGGCAATTTTATATTTACGAATATACTGCCTTTATGGGGTGGGATGTCAATTATGCAGGGCGGTTTAATGAAGATGATTTTGACGGTATTTTTTCTGAGGAATCGCGCAAGCCATTTTTATTTCGGGTAGATGGCAAATTAGCGGGGTTTGCGATTATTGATATTTTAGAAAAAAGCCATATCACAGGCGCACCGAATATCATCGAAATGGCAGAATTTTTTATCTTGGCGGCGTATCAACGCAAAGGGTATGGCGAACAAGCCGCCATACGCCTTTTTGAGATGTTTAAGGGAGAGTGGGAAGTCTTTCAACTGGAAAAGAATGCGCGGGCGCAACGTTTTTGGCGCCGAATTATTGGCAAATATACCAATGGTAACTACAGAGAACAAACAACCTCACGCGGGGTTGTGCAAATTTTCAATAACAAATGATTAGGCAGGGCTAATCTCGATATATACTTTTTCTCTGCTTCGTTGCACCAAATCGAAAAGGCGCTTAAATAAGCCATATTTGCGATTGAGTCGTTGATTCGCTTGGTTTGCTTCTTCACCTGCGGGGAGCATTTTGGCAATGCCTTTCATATAAGTTACTCCTTCAGCAAGATTTCCGCGCATATCACATGGTGCAACCTCAATATGGCTATTATTGCGAATGCGTTTCACTTTGCCCGCATTGGCAAGGGTCATCACATATAATTTATCCGCTTCTTCGGCAAACCAAACAGGGGTTGATACAGGGTCGCCATTTTTACGAAATGTTTTTAGGCTCAGATATTGGGCTGTTTTTAACGATTCAAATGCCATAATGATTACTCCTAAGAATTGAACAATGCTTTTCTGATGATACCGCCCAATTTATTTTTCATCAGCCACTTTGCCGAGATGTTCACCATGCTTTAATGCACTGGGGCGCAACTTAAGGTCGCTCTGCTTTTCTGGATGCAAACCACGAATCCCACTTTCTCGTAAGATTGTCCAAATGTTTTCCATATCCGCTTCAATATCGCCTGTGGTGTAGATAACAGGCACAGAAAAATTGACTTGTTTTTTGCCATAATCCATCAATGCAAATTTAATAGGCACGCCTGCTTGATGAGCAATCCAATAAAAACCAGTGCGCCAATGAGCGGTCTTTTTGCGTGTGCCTTCTGGGGGAATGGCGAGGATGAGTCGTTCATGTTGCTTAAATTGTTCGACAGCCCATTCTACGGTGTCGTGACTGGCTTTGCGGTCTATGCCGATTGCGCCTGTTCCCCGAACCAATGCCCCTAAAATGGGCATATTGACCCATTCGATTTTGACAGTCCAACGGATTGGCACGCGCAAAATCCATGAAGTCATAATCATATTCCAACCATCCCAATTGGATGTGTGATAAATCGCCAACGCCACCACTTTTTTATCTTCTGGAATATCCCCCGTAATTTGCCATCCCGCCAACCAAAAATAAAAACGGGCGAGATAATGACGGATTTTCCCCATTTCTGGGGGGCGGTTATTGGTATACGCCATCACAGGGCGACGATTAAATAGTGCCATAGTGCAAACTCCATATTCTTAAAAATTGCTGAAATCAATATCTAAAATAGTCTCACAAGAAATTTCGCCAGTTTGAGCGCCAGCGATGAGTGGGGCAAATCGGTCTGCTAGATTACTTTGTGTGATGACGGCAATATCTGCCAATGCGCCCACATTATTTTCTTGTTTTAATCTCACTTCTGCGCGGAGCAAATAGGCTAATATGTAATCGGGGTAAGCCTCTAACGTGCGTGTGTAACTGGCTTCGGCTTGTTCATAATCTCCCAAATTGCAATGAGCCAAGCCGATAAGTAAATAAGTATCGGCATAACTGCTAAAAGTCACTTTTTGGGCGATTTGTAAGATGCTACTCCATTGCCCCAAGATGAAATAACTAAAAATCTCGGTGGCATACGTTAAT
>CALDGT010000413.1 GCA_937942935.1 uncultured Chloroflexota bacterium
ATTGCTCAGTTGTTTGATTGCCCTTTTTTTTTTTTTTTTTTTTTTTTTTTTATAATAAACCCCAGATTTGCCCACCTTCACCGACCTGCCCGCAGGCGAATGGACACAAATCGCAACGGGTGGCGAAACGACTTGTATGTATGATACCCCATATAGCTTTTTCGTCCGCCCTGCTTCTGAACCCACCGACAAACTAATGATTTATTTTCAGGGTGGGGGCGCATGTTGGGATGGTTTCACCTGTGGGGCAGTTGGTCAATTCGCATCACGCTATGAAGTGCCAGCCGATATTCCAGAATTAACCAACAATATCGGCATGTTCGATTATGAAAATCCAGAGAACCCCGTCACCGATTATAATGCGGTGTTCGTCCCCTATTGTACAGGTGATGTGCATGGTGGTGATGAAGTGGTCACATTTGATGTCCCCAAAGAGCAACTCGGTGTGGATTTTGATGAAATCACGGTGCATTTTAATGGGCGCAAAAATTCACAAGCTGTTTTAGATTGGGTATATAACAATTTTGTCACTCCAGAGCAAATTTTTGTGACAGGTTGTAGCGCGGGCGGGTATGGCGCAACCGTCAATGCGCCATTCATCATGGAACATTATGCTGATGTACCAGTCGTTCATATGGCAGATGCGGCGGTGGGTGTCACACCTGCGGATTGGGACGGTTTGACTACATGGGGATTCGATAAACTCCCCTTCTTAGATGAAATCCATCCCGATACTTTTAACACCGACTATATGGCAAAATTAGCCGAGATGTATCCCAACAATGTCGTATCACAATACACTACCTATATGGATCAGGTGCAAATTGGCTTCTATGGGTTCCAGACAGGCGTCGTGGTAGATGCCAGTAATTTCTTGCAATTGGCTGTGGACTGGGGTGCTGGCGCAGAAGAACGCCTGAATAGTCTGAATGAAGGAAATGAGAATTTTTATAGCTATTTGGCGGGTGGTATGGTACATTGTTCAACGCCACTCCCCGAATTTTATGAATATGAATACAATGATGTGACTATTAGCGCGTGGGTCGCCGATTTACTCGATGGTGGCGGGGCGCAAGATGTCAGTTGCGATTTGTTGCGTGGTCAATGCTTTAGCGCACCAAATGAATAAATAATAAAATAACCTCATATCGTATAGGGCAGGTCAATTTGAGCTTTGATTATGTTGTGTCCGAGAACATAATTGACCCACATCCACATAATGAGTAACGTGCGACTATAATATGTCGCTGTCACCATAATTTGACAATGATTGGCACTCCATTTGGTGATAGACATCTATCGCCAAATGGACTATCCCACTCACACTGGCGGATTAAATTAGCTAATTTATTTCACCATATTTACCGCTTTTTTGTTCCCTGTACCGTTGCTAAAAATAAGTTTCAACTATCAATGCAAGGAATCGTGTATGACATCAGAACAACTTCTTCCTACGCCGTTTGAATGGATAACGATTTCGGCAGGAA
>CALDGT010000414.1 GCA_937942935.1 uncultured Chloroflexota bacterium
GATAGGTGGCGCCCATGACTAGCATACAATTTTGATTTCCATTCCAACTCTGTGTGACATGTCCCGCGACCACCTGCCATAGGGGTTTATCACCCACTATCAGATTTTGAAATTCGCCTGATTCGGGGTTAGATGTCCGACACAAAATAATTGAAACTTTGTCTGCGCGTTCTAAAAAAGGGGTGAGTGCCTCTTTGCCCAAATAGGGATGGAGTGTGATGGCATCAAAACCGAGATCATCAAAAATCGCCCGCACATAACCTTTATTGGTGTTGCCAATATCGGCGCGTTTGGCATCGCATATCGTGAAAATATCGGGGTGATGAGTATGCAAATAATCCATCGTCTGCGCGAGCGTATCCCAACCTTTTGCGCCAAGTGCCTCATAAAATGCCATATTGGGTTTATAAGCGCAGACATAAGGGTGAGTTTGGTCAATAATCCACTTGTTAAATTCAAATTGTGACCCAAATTGTGTGGGGATTTGAGTGGTATCGCTATCTAATCCCACACAAACCATCGAATTGACTTTTTTTGCGCGAATTTCATATTTTTGAATCCCGTTCATGCACCACTCCATTCATGTGGATTAGCTAACCAAGTTGTCACAATTTGGGCGGTTTGGTCATCTACCAAACTAGCCTCACGCGCTTCTGATAAAATGATGGGGAAAGTTGTGAGGGTATGCAGGTGCATATTGGCACTTAAAAATGCTTGTTTTGCTTCTGGAAAATCATAACTGACGATAGCAATACACTCATTCACCACTGCGCCACTATCCCGTAATGCCGAAACACCCGATAAACTGCTTCCGCCTGTGGTTATCATATCCTCAACCAGTAAAACTGTTTTATGGCTAACATCCCCACCCTCGACCCGATTTTTGAGTCCGTGTTCTTTTTCTTCTTTGCGAACATACACGGCGGGTTTTTTCAGTTGATAGCCAATCACCGCGCTATGTGGGATGCCACCTGTTGCAATGCCCGCCACAATATCAAATGGGGTACAAATTTGGGTAGCAATATGAACGAATTGTGCAATCACTTTTTCCCACACACTAGGATGATAGGGGATAATGCGGTTATCCACGTAGACAGGGGATAAAATGCCCGATTTGAATTTAATCGGATTATTAGGGGTGAATTTCACTGCGCCAATTTGGACGAGTGATAAAGCAATTTGTTGAGATAAATCTTTGCTCATTCGGTTATATCATCCTCTAATTCTGCTAAAATATGCCCTGCCATGAGGGGGGTTTTGAAAATCATCCCAGACCAATATTGAACCGCTATCACACCACAATTGCGAAAGGCATAATAACTGATAGGGTCTTGCACCCCACCGCATCCAATCACATCTACTGTATAGCCATGTGTACGTTTTTCATCCATCAGCAAACCCGCCACATGTACCGCATGAGGATGCAATTTTCCACCACCAACACCTGCCACGACCTTTTCATCATCAGGCGTTGGCATAGCGATGGTGTTGGTCGCAATCACGGCACTCACTCCCTCATCTGCAAAGACACGCATCAATACACGATACTGGTCATTGGATAGGGTGGGGCTAATTTTGACCCATAACGGAATTGTCCCGCCGACTTCATGCGCCAATAAATCTAAAATAGCGCGACATAATTCACGGGTTTTGGCTTCTGTTTGGTGTGATGACGGGTCGTCTTCTGTGTTGGGACAACTGAGATTTAAGGTAAACCATGCAGGGCGCACCCCTCTGCTTAAAAATGCGCTAATAGATTCTAAATTCTCCGTTTTTTCTTGATTTGGGTCATCTATGCCCGGTGATGGCGCGATGTTGATGCCGAATAATTTGGGTAAATCGGCTTTGTGTTGTGCTAGGAATGCCGATGCACCAATTGCACCCGGATTTTTGAGACCGACACGGTTTTGGGTGGATTGTGTGGCAATATCGCGCCAGATAACTGTGCCACTATTGCCTAAACGCGGGTGACGGGTAAATGACCCCATCTCCACTGCGCCGACCAGATTAGGCATCGTGCGCCAACCGGGGATGATATTTTTATGTCGTCCAACGGTGAGCGCATCGGCTTCTGTCTCGAATCCATGTCCTTTCACAAATCCTGCCGCGAGGATGAATGGATGAGGTAAATTCACCCCGCCAATGGTCATAGGATACGACTTAAATGATGATTGATAAAGTTGTTTGATAGCAGTTTGGGCGGTTGTATTGTTATCTAGCAGGCTCAATACACGCAAAATATCTTCATGTGCCTCTTGTGCCGATTTTGCGAATAGCATGGGCTTGGTCAATTGATAACCCAATTTGCCGACTTGCAAAATGCTATTGCCAAGCCAATTAGCCATATAAATTCACCCCAAATCCACCATTAACTAAAATTTTTTCACCATCATAGACTTGTGTGCCACGAATTCGATTTTCGCGCACAATACCATATAAACGCATTCCTTCAAATGGCGACCATCCGACTTGTGTGTGTAAATTGTCGCGGGTTAACACATAAGATTCGTCTATATCCACCACACAGTAGGTTTCTGGTGGGCAAGTTATCCCCCAAATTTTACGCGGATTATTGGCGACTAAATCCACCACTTTTTCTATTGAGATTCGCCCATCGTGAACGGCGGTGAGCATAAGTGGTAAAGTTGTTTCCAATCCGGGGACACCATAAGGCGGTTTATCAGATTCCTTTTCAGCTAATTTGTGAGGGGCGTGGTCAGATTCAATCACATCAATTGTGCCATCCGCAAGCCCGCGCCACAATTCATCTTGGTCTGCTTGTGTTTTGAGGGTGGGTTTCATCCAACCGAGTGTTCCTAAATAGGATAAATCTGTTTCGGTCAGAAAAAGATGATGTGGACATACCCCGCAAGTGATGGGTAAGCCATCGGCTTTTGCATTGCGGATGATTTCCACCTCGTAGGCTGTCGAAACATGCAAGATATGGGTTGGTTTGCGATATTTTCGGACAAGTTCGATGATTTTGGCACAGGTTTCATCTTCGGCATGATTAACGAACATTTTGCGCCCATCCCAATGAGCATAATGCCCCTCTCGGATGGTATCATCTTCAACTAACAAATGACCTGTTGTGTCGTTGTTGAACATCTTGACCCCACAGACTTGGTTGAATATATGCGGATACTCATCCCAATTGCCTAGTGCAGATGCACAAAAATATACTCCCCAATCACAAACTGCTTGAGCGCCAATCTCTGCCAATTTATGGTCTAAATTGGCACGATTTAAGGTATGGGGCGGGGTGTTGGGCATATCCATTACCGCCCAATATCCCCCTACAACAGCCGCGCATGTTTCGGAATAAAAGGTGCTTTTATGCGACCATTCCATCCCGCGCAGATGCACATGTGGGTCTACCATGCCATGAATCATGATTTGTTTGCTCATACAGCCGCGCCCAAAACCATCGCCATGAGTGCCATACGCACAAACATGCCATTTTCCATTTGTTGAAAATAAACTGAGCGTGGGTTTTTATCTAAAATGTCGTGGTCGTGAGGTGTTCCCATTTCGTGCTTGCGTGGGAGTGGGTGCATGAGGATGACATCCCTCGGGGCTTGGTTGAGTAAGGCGGGGGTCATGATGAAATTATCGCTGATGGCTTCATAATCGGCTTTGCGGGCGAATCGTTCTTCTTGAATTCGTGTCCAATACAGCACATCAGTCTGATTCAATACTTCATATAAATCGTTGGTCTCATGTACTTTGACACCGTGTTTGACGATGAAATCCAAAACAGTATCGGGGATACGGAGCGATGGTGGTGATACCAGACATAGTGTTGTATTTTGTGCGCCCCACAAGCCGATGAGCTTGGCGAGCGAATGAACGGTACGCCCATATAATAAATCGCCAACGAGAGTAATTGTTAAGTTATCGGGTCCATTTTTGAGGTCTGCTATCGTGAATAAATCGAGTAGGGCTTGGGTTGGATGTTCGCCTGCGCCATCGCCACCACTAATGACTGCGGTTGGGATGGTGATACGTTCATTTAGACGGTCTAAATAATAAGCGGCTTCGTAAGATGAGCCAATTTGTGGGTGACGGATGACCATAATATCAGCATAGCACCCCGCCGCACGTACCGTATCAGCCAAATTTTCACCTTTATACACAGATGAAAATTGTACCCCATTGCTGGCAGTGACGACTGAACCACCAAGTCGGCGCATTGCGGCTTGAAAAGACATATCGGTGCGGGTACTGGCTTCAAAAAATAGGGATGCCATCAAGCGCCCTTCTGCCAATTTGACTAAGCTAGGGTCATGATTGATAATCCGTTGGCGTAAGTCTTTGGTGACAGCATAAATCATATCCAAATCTTGGCGATGGAATTGTTCCACACTGATGATATGTTTACCTTTGAAATTGCCATCTATGGCGGGTGGTTTATAGAGGTGTAAGAATTGTTCGGTTTGGCGAACTGTCATATTGATGGAGCTATCGCTCATGAAAATCAAACTCCTTTGATGTGATGATTGTCCATTATAACCGATAGCGGTTGCCAGTCGTTAGGGGAATGTGCCATAATATCAGCAAAAGTTATTTGAGAAATTTTCATCATCAGAAGGATGTTTAACAGTGGATATTAAAACAATTGTCAAACCCATTACCGAGACCGATTGCGATACGATTTTGACCTTTTTAGTCGAAGGAAATGCTGGTTATGGTGGTGCGACTGATGCACTGGATAAAGCTCTAAACGGCGCAATTCAAGAATTAATTGATGGGGGTGATTTTATAGGGAAATCCGGGCAAATTTCTGTAGTTTATCCACGCGGGACGATTTCTGCCAAGCGGATTATTTTAGTAGGATTGGGCAAACCCGAACAATTTTCACCCACCGCATTACGTCGTGCAGTAGCGACAGGCTTGGTTCATGCCCGTAAAATTAAGGCGAAGCGGGTGGCAACTGTGTTGGTACGGGGCGGCGATGATAAAGCTATTAGTATCCGTGATTCTGCCCAAGCGGTGACTGAAGGGGCAGTAATGGGGTTATATACGTATCGTGGACAGAAAAGTGATACAACCCCACAAGATGAAATTGAAGGCTTAGAAATTGCCGTTTTTGCATCATCAGATTTAGCAGAAGCTGAACTGGGCGCAAAACGTGGTCTAGCATACGGGAATGGCGCGATTTTGGCGCGGAATTTAGTCAATTTGCCCCCCAATATTTGTACCCCTGCATTTATGGCAGAACGCGCTACGGAACTCGCAAATGCAAAAAAATTACGTGTGGAAATTTTAGAAGAAGGGCAAATGCGGGCGCTCAAAATGGGGTCATTGCTCGGTGTGGCACAAGGGAGCGCCAATACACCGCGTTTTATCATTTTGGAGCATAATGCCGACAAAGCAGGTAGTGTGCCTACAGTTGTCTTAGTCGGGAAGGGGGTCACATTCGATACAGGTGGTTATAGTATCAAGACGGCTGACGGCATGGTTGGGATGAAAGCCGATATGGGCGGTGGCGCGGCTGTCATCAGTGCGATGGGCATTGTTGCCGATTTGGAATTGCCATTACATGTGGTGGGGATTGTGCCTGCGGTTGAGAACATGATTAGCGACAAGGCATACCGCCCGCAAGATGTTTTGACCGCCAGTAATGGCAAAACGATTGAAATTATTAGCACCGATGCCGAAGGGCGCTTGATTTTGGCGGATGCGTTGGTATATGCCAAACGCTATAACCCAGATGCAGTGGTGGATATTGCTACCCTAACTGGCTCGTGTGTGATTGCGCTTGGCAAAGTGGCGGCGGGATTATTTGCAACAGATGATGACCTGTCTGCAACACTGACCAAAGCGGGTGACTTTACAGATGAAAAAGTATGGCGTTTGCCCCTCTATCCCGAATATGAAAAAGCGATTGAATCAGATACCGCCGACATCAAAAATACAGGTGGTGCAAAAAATGGGGTGGGAACATCTGCTATATTCCTCAAGCATTTTGTGGATTATCCACGTTGGGCGCATGTGGATATGGCAGGCACAATGACCGATGCAGAAGGTAATCCTGCTATCCCAACCAAAGGTGCAACAGGTTATGGCGCTCGTTTATTGGCGCATTTTGTTGAATTGTGGTCGCAAAAATCATCGTAATTATCATAGAGGAGGTGCATGGTGGATATTTTAGGCATTGATATTGGTGGTTCTGGGATTAAGGGCGCGATTGTAGATACATTACGCGGAGTATTTTTGACTGACCGCCATCGGATAGACACACCCCAACCATCAGAACCGAATGCAGTAGCCGATGTGGTGAAACAATTGGTTGACCATTTTAGTTGGAAAGGGGCGGTTGGATGCACATTTCCAGCGATTGTGAAGCGGGGCGTGGTGTATAGTGCCGCCAATGTGGACAAGCGTTGGA
>CALDGT010000415.1 GCA_937942935.1 uncultured Chloroflexota bacterium
CCTTCTACTTTTACCTAGCTTCCAACTCATGCTCAACTACAGATTAATTATAAAATAATAAGTGGTACAACACAATTTCATTTCAATAACGAAATATAAAAGTCGTCAAAACATTTTTATAAGATTTGGTCCCTAAACCGATTTTACGTTATAGTGGATATCATATTTGACACACAGGAGGTTTTATGTACCCCAAAACTTTGATTCAATTATGTGTTTTTTTGGTGATGAGTCTACTTCTTGTCACCAGCACCAGCGCACAAAATATCAAAAAATGGACATTTTTGATGTATATGAATATGGATAATAACCTAGAGGGCTATGGCTTAAACGATATTGCAGAAATGGTCGGAGTCGGCAGTAACGATTCTGTCAATATCATCCTCGAAATTGACCGTACCGAAGGTTATGCTGATACATGGGGCGATTTTACCGATGCTCGCCGTTTTTATATTGACCAACATGCCTCAATTGATGAGTTGCAACCTGTTCAAGAATTGGGCGAAATCAATATGGGAGACCCTGCCCATTTAGTAGATTTTGTGACATGGGGGGTTGCAAATTATCCCGCAGAAAATTATAGCCTCATCATTTCTAGTCATGGGGGCGGATGGCAAGCGATTGGTCCCGATGATACCAGCATTAGCGAAGATGGTGGCATCTTGACGCTGGCAGAAATCGATAGCGCACTCACGACTATCCGCGAGCAAACAGGGATTGAACAATTTGAATTTATCGGTTTCGATGCCTGCCTCATGAGCCAACTAGAGGTTTATCAGACCCTACAAAGTCATGCAAAATATGCGATTGCCGCCGAAGAGGTTATACCGGGTAATGGCTATAATTACACAGCGATTCTCACGCATTTGGTCAATAATCCAGATACCACTGTCGAAGCGTTGCTCACTGTGGCAGTAGATAGTTATATGGATTTTTATGCCGAATTCGGCAAAACCTATCAATCATACGACCTGCATGTCATCAATTTGGGAGCGATAGATGGTATAAACACCGCCCTCGCCAATTTTACGGCAGTGGCAAATGCCAATATGGGTTTTATTTTTAGCCCAGTTGGTGCGGCAAGAGTCGGCGCACAATTCTTTAGCTATGCAGATAATAGAGAGTTTGTGGACTTGATTGATATTATGGGCTTGTTAATTCAAGGCACAGAATCCCCAGAAATTCAATCTGCCGCCCTCGCTGTGATTGATGCTGTGATAGCATCTGTATATTATACTCGCACCACCGATAATATGCCGGGCGCAAATGGCTTATCGATTTATTTTCCCATCTTAGCCGATACCTTTGTTAAAGAGGCATATATCACCAGTGGTATTACACCACTCATGATTAACGACTGGGTTGGCTTCTTAGATACATTCCATACTACCGCCAGCACACTTTTAGCAGATAACAACCTGAGTATTGAAATCACAGGCGTAAACCAAATCTCCGACGTCGCCAGCATATTAGCCCCGCCCACCATCAATTTTCAGACAACCGGCACGGCTATCATTGATTTGCAAACGGTCATAATTTATTACCCTACCGATAGTAGCCCAGTTATCGTGGTGCAATCGCCACTCGCCATTTATAGCGAGGATGAAGAGGGTTATTTGCGCTCTACCTATCCCGATGGTGATTATCAAAGTAGTTACACATGGGATGTCACTATGAGCTATATGGACATCGAAGGCGTACAAACCCCTATATTGGTCGAATATCTCAGCCGTTCCAATCAATTTAAGGCGACTGGTATTCTTTGCAGAGGGCAAGAATGTTATCAAGCCGCTATGTTCTTCGACAACCTCACCTATCAAATGCTGACCGCATGGGTTACAGTCGAGACCGAGAATGGCGCTGTCACCGCACAAGTGACACCCCAACCCGGTGATACATTCAATCCATCGGTAGCGGTTATCACCCCAGATGGTGTTGTAGAGAGTGTCGCATTGCCCAACACCTATACATTTGTTGACGGTCAAACACCCTCATTCTATTATGCCCCTGCTTTATCTGGCACTTATGGGGTTAGCTTGCTCATCGGCGATTTGACTGGCGATTTACGTGTCGCTAATGCTAGCATTTCTGTTGATAACACCAATATGCCCGCTGATTTACGTGGATTCCCAGAAGCCACTGTATTGGGTGTCAATTTTGCTTATCCACTTGTTTGGGGCGATTCAACCATCCAATATGGCGAAACCAACACACGCTATTATGTCACCGACTACGATGGGACATTCTCCATCAACTTAGAACTGTATAATGCCACCTCGCTGGACGATTTTTATGCCAGCCTTGAAGCATTTTTTGGCGAGACTATCACCATGCTCCAAGACCCCTTTCCTATCATGACATCCACAGGTTATGAGGGAATTGTAGTCGAATATCAATTTGGAGAAACTGGCTATGGGGCTTACCTACTCTTTTATCAAAATGAGATGGGTTATCTGTTTGACTTGTATCAACCCAATGGCAAGGACGAAGCATCATTTGACACGATTTACGGCGTTTTCGATAGCACCCTAAGTTTCTTCCCACCGATGGAATAACCATCAACGAGTCGTGGCGGACATATTATTGATGTCCGCCACAAAAGGTTATTTCATCCCTGCCGTGTTATGGGCTTGGCGAATCGGTTCTGGTTGCCGATATTTGCCCACACACGCCATCGTTATCGCAATCGCAGAATCCAAATTGAGATTATGCCCTACCGAAATATACAACGGTTTGACATTTTCGCGGGTGCGGAGCGCCACCCCAAGCGCCTCATCATGATACATAATTTGGCTAGATGCGCCTTTTGCGGGTGATAAAGGCGCGTGTGTGCCAATAAATGGGGTTTTCCCAACCCCCAAACTAGGCAAATTGAGCCACAACCCCAAATGACAAGCGATGCCCAATTTGCGCGGGTGAATCCGCCCCATACCATCCACCATCAAGACATCTGGCGTGGTTTGAATATCCTCAAATGCGCGTAATATCACAGGGATTTCGCGGAAACTTAATAAACCCGGAATATAAGGGAATGGTGTCGGCATTTTTGCGCGTGCAAATTCGATGACGGTCAATTCTGGGAAGGATAAAACAACTACTGCGGCGGTAGAAATATCATCTTTGACGCTGACATCTACACCTGCAATGGTACGGATAGCAGATAGTGGGAGTGGTATATCATCCACCACATCCCCCGCAAGTTTGGTTTGTAATGTGATTGCTTCTTGTGTGGATAAATTCCAAGCATGTAACGGAATTATCATCAATAGTCACCAATCTTTAATAGGTGGCTGACATACGCCGTAAACGGCTAGTCAGCCATTACAATAGATGTGTATGTACCACATTCCAATATATATACCCATTCTACGGCAAATAATAGCCACTACTGTTCACAGTTGCCTCAATTTCGGTGCGGAAGGCTTCTGCATCTGTTCCACGATACAACCGATAAAATTCGCTCCACGCCATATCATATTGTCCCGAATACAGATAATTCAAAACCACAGGCAACACGGCACATTTATTTGTGCCATCAAATTCGCCCATTTCACCATCTGGGGCGGTCTGGGCATAAGTGGTAGATTGGGCAATCGCTTCGGCATAGCGTTCTGGATAAAATTTGTTCACAGGCACATAAAATCCGACAGCACCATCATAACTCAAAATTACTTGGGGGGCTGGTGACGAAACATAGGGGCAATAAACATATGCAAAAACATCATCCGCGGTCAAAAATTCTTGTATGCCATCACCATCAATATCTTCAAACTGCCCACCATAATTCGATTCGCGGGTTTGCAAAATCTGGGTGGGAATCTCGCCCAAATCATAAACAACTGTGGATGAGCAACAATGCGCCCCACCTGTAAAGGTGTCTATGATAATATCGGGGATACCATTGTTATTCACATCGGTGGCGCTATTCATGCGAAAATCTACCACATAATTGATTTCGGCGATAACACTCTCATCCGAAACACGGATTAATTGACCAATCGTACTCGATTCAAATGAGGGGTAAGCGGCGCTTTTCCAAATGCGGACAATATAATCATGAATCAATAATTGGCGGTCTATAAAAAATGGTGGGGGTAAAACATCGGATGTCGGGGGAGTAAAGGCACGATACAGGGTGCTACTATACACAATCGCCTCAATTTGGGCGCGAAATTCGGCAATATCGGGCGCGGTATAATATGTATTCAGGGTTTGCCATGCCAAATCAGGTTGCCCCGTATATAAATAGCCCAATACGGCAGGTAGCATCTGACATTTGGTTGTGCCATCCCATTCGCCATACGCACCACCTACCGCATTTTGGGCGGTGGACATATCCACCTGAAAATGAAAATCAGACATCACTCCAATAAGTTCCGCCGTTGCAGGGATATACGTCA
The DNA here is from genome assembly GCA_937942935.1 of uncultured Chloroflexota bacterium. GTDB lineage: Bacteria > Chloroflexota > Anaerolineae > Aggregatilineales > Phototrophicaceae. The sequence continues at coordinate 4,401 of CALDGT010000415.1, forward strand.
TTCTGGATGGGTCATATTTGAGAATCACTTGTTGAGCATAAGTGCTGGCATACGGGCAATACAGATAAGCAAAACTATCATCACAAGTGACAATTTCATAAGTGGTATCATAATTCACATCAGTTAAATTGATAGGGCAATTCGATTCTCTCGCCTGATAAATCAGAAGCGGGTTTTGAGGCAGTAATGTATATATCCGTGCCGATGAGCAACAATGTGCCCCGCCTGTGTAGGTATGAAGAATGATATCAGGATATTGATCATTATTCACATCTGCGCCTGTGAGAGAGTCAATTTGCGAGACCATCTCAATTTGAATGTAACCACCCCCAAAACCATCATTCCATTGAATGGTCGCCACATCGCTAAACATCATTTCATCAGCAGATGGGTCTTCCCATAAACGCAACACATAATCATTAAATCCATTGATGACGTGTTCTTGGGTCATGGTATAAGTGCTATCTGGGAAAATGGCTGAATATGGTGGTTGTGGCGGGGGAATTTCTTGGGCAGAAATCATGCTCACACCCAAAATCATGCAAACTAAACATATCCATAACAGAGACATTTTTTTCATAAGACATGCTCCTAAAAATCAACTATTATCTTCATTGAGCATATCATGAAATATTCTGTGAAAGGGGAATCATAGGCAAAACAATGGAAAAAAATTATG
>CALDGT010000416.1 GCA_937942935.1 uncultured Chloroflexota bacterium
TGAATGATATGGTGCGTGAGGGGATTCGTTCGGCACAAATTCGCGCTCATGAAGATGGTGTCTTAGGTGGGCGCTTGTTGGTATTCACGCTTAAACGCGCTTCTGATTTGATTGAACAAATGGTAGATGACCAAGCCTTCGTGATGGCGCTCACACCACCGATTGGCGTCGCATTGCAAACGTTTCAGGCGGTGGCGGTCAAGGATTGTATCGAGACAGGGCGAGATTTGGGTTTAATTGTATTGACACAAGCCATTCGCATTGCCCCTAACTATCCCCCTGCCACAGAGGTCTTTACACCCGATATGATTCATTATGTTTGGTCATTATATCGAGATAATGAATCGTTTGGATATGTGGTAGATGAGCTAAAACCATCCACAATGATTACCCAATTGGTCGAAGCCAGCACAACATGGTTGGCAGATGATTCGATTCAGGCGTTGCTCATCCATGCCCAAGCCGATGATAATGAAACGATTTTTTTAGATTTGTCTCATCGCTTAGTCAACCAAAATCGTACTGTCTATTTGAGCCGTCTCACTAATTTATACCTTCAAATGGGGCAAGCGCCAGAGGTGATATTGGCGTCTATTACCCGTTTGCAAGAATCTGGGATTTTGACACCCCTAGAATCTGCCACTTTAGCCTATCAACTGGGCATGGCGAATGACTGGAAAAATATCAAAAATAAACCCTATGTCGAATATTTGGGGCGGTTATTTCAACAAAATGCCACATTACAATTGCCACTCGATGCTCTGCGAAAATTGTATAAATTAGCGGGGGAATTGCGCCTAGAGACTATCCAAAAGACATTCCTCAAACGTATACAAATACATTTGGATGCACAAACCGAAGAAGCGCCTCCACTGGATATTATCACCGAATTGCAAGATGGTCTTAGCTGGAGCAATAATCTTCAAAATCATTTTTTGGCGTGGTGGCGAACTTACGCCCTCAATCAACCGCTAACCCGCTTGCAGATTATCGAAAAATCATTTGATGGCAAACGTACCTTAGAAGGATTACGAGCAATCATCCAAACAACCATCGCCATTCGCAAATTTTTGGGCAAACGCACCTTAGATGAAGTGGCGACATCGTTAAATACTGCTTTTAGCTTGTTGCAATTACTATCCGATTCATTTGACCCTATGAATAACAAGCCCATCCATTTTGATGCCTCAACCTTTCAGATGGAGATGAGCCAACGCGCCGAAGAATTAACGGCGCGTGAACGGAGTGTATTCGCCAAAAATTTGCGAGAACTGGCTAACCTCATCGCCCAAATGGCAGATTATCGGAGCAAATCCACCCTCATTCGTCGTGAAGATGATATAGAACGGCAATTGGTGAGTGGTGAACAAGATCCACAAAGTGCAATAGATGCCATGCGATGGTTATCGGGTTTATTAGGACGATTACAATAACTAACGCGGTCTCTCGACCACTGGAATATCATGCCATAAGCGATTTTGGGCATCGCGTGGGGATAAAATGGGTGTAAAGTCAATGCCCCAATCCAGATGAATATCGGGGTCATTCCATGCCACACCACGCTCATCTGCCCCGCCATCATAATAATTATTGACGGTGTAGGTGAGGACGCAATCGGTGAGCGCGACAAATCCATGTGCCACACCAACAGGGATGAATAAACCAATATTATCGTCTCCGCCCATGTGCAAGGTTGCTGTTTTCATGAATGTGGGAGATGTTGGACGCAAATCTACCATCCCCACGCGAATTTGCCCCGCCAACACATACCAATAATCAATTTGGTGAAAGTGATAATGCAACCCACGCAAGACCCCCGCTTTGCTCTCTGACCGATTCATCTGAATTTTATCCCACGAAATACGCGGAAACCATTCACGCCGAAATGTCTCCATAAAGCGCCCACGGTCATCGGCAAAGGCGCGTATCGGCACAGTATAAACCCCTTCAATCACTGGGAATGGTTGTGCAGGGGGCATAAAATCGGTCATCATCACTATCCTCTCAATCATGATATAATGGTGATGATTTTATCACACAAAGGACACTTATTCATGACACGTTATTCATCTTATTTATCCCCCAAATGTGAAGCTCGCCCCATTTTTGGAGATGACCATCAAGGTGTATTTGCCCTAGAACCGATTACAAAAGGCGAATTGATTGCGGTGTTTGGTGGTGAGGTCATGACATACGACCAAATGCAAGCCCAACCGCCCGAAATTATTCGCCAAAGTATCCAAGTGGAAGAAGGGTTATATCTGGTCTCTACCTACCCAAGTCCGGGTGATAAATTTAATCATAGTTGCGACCCCAACGCATGGCTAGAAGGGCAAATCGCCATCCTCGCACGGCGCGATATTGGGGTGGGGGAGCATATTTGTTTTGATTATGCCACTTGTGATGGTAGCCCGTATGATGAATTTACCTGTTTATGCGGTTCAGATATTTGTCGGCGTACCATCACAGGCGATGATTGGAAAAATCCCGATTTGCAAGCGCGTTATGCGGGTCATTTTATGCCCTACTTGCAACGGCGCATCAATCAGATGAAATAGATGCTGTTTCCAGTTCTCGTGCGTTGCGAATATCGCGCCAATGCAGACCTTGTTGGATAAGGAAATAAAATCCGACCAGCGTCACAGGCAACCATATCACCAAATGGATGGTGATCGCGTATGTCCCCGCTAAATCGGGATTAATCCCCGCGCCAATGAGGACTTGCGAGGCAAAAAACTCGAATACGCCCAATTGACCGGGCGAGGCAGGGATGAGACCAGCTAAATTCACTGTGCCAACCACCACCAACATCAAGCCATAATCGGCGTTCATGCCAAAGGCAATCGCCACTAACAAATAGACACTGGCTTCGAGCATCCAACAGGCATACGAGGTGATAATCGTGCCAAATAAATCGGCGGGGGTTCGTAGTCCTTCTAACCCGCCGATGATGTCTTCACTGATTTTATCGAGCAAACCAGCTACTTTTTGGGGTAATAACTTTTCGACAAAATCAGATAATTTTCGGAGCAAATTGGGGCGCATGGCAAGCGCAAAGAAGACCATCAGCGCGATTAAAAATATTGGTGTGGCGACTGTCGCAACGGTTTGAATCTCGCTCCCGCCGACATTGGTGAGTGTCACCCCCACCAAAATGAAGGTGAGCATCACCAGCCCATCAAAAACGCGCTCAATCAGCACAGTAGTTGTGCCTTTGATGAATGGGACTTGATGATTGCGTTGGAGCAAATAAATGCGAAGTGCTTCCCCACTCCGAAATGGATAGACATTGTTGCCCATATAACCGATACATACCAATGGGATGAGCCGATTGAGCGCGATGGCTTGAATAGATTTGAGCAAAAATCCCCAGCGCATGGAAATGACCGTCACTGCCGAAAAATACCAGCCCGCCGCGAGGATGAGCAGGGGCAAATTGACATTCCCCAAATTTTGCAACACCGTTTCGGGGTGCAAATTGCGAAGCGCCAGCCATAAAAACACGATGCTCACCAAAATACCGAATAATACAAAAAGTTGTTGTCGTTTGGTCATCGAGAGACTCCCCAAAAGCGGATAATGCCATCTTCGCGCCCAATAGCGATGAGTAATGCGCCATCAGGAGTAAAGGCTAGTGTAGATAAAATGCGTGTGGCGGGACGGCGGACTAATTCTTCGCCTGTGGTCACATCATACAGAAAAAGCACGCCCGTAGAAGAATTGGTCATCGCCAAAATATCACCAGTTGGATGTAACGCGATTGTGCCAATGATATTACCTGCGTCCAATGTCAGCTCAAAAATACGGGTATTGGTTGCAACATCCCACACATAAAATGCTGTCCCACCACTATAAGCCACCCGCCCACCATCGGCGCTAATAGACAATCCTGTTATTCCGAATGCGCGTTGCTCAGATGGCGGGATGTCGAATGTAGCAACGGGTAAGCCTTGTTTTGTCCAGACTCGCACCGTTTCATCATCTTCGCCGTAGGTGACGAAATAGTCCCCATAATCGGCAAATGTGAGGCGGGCATTTATCCCCCCATTGGGATGATATACCACGTTTACAGACTCAAATGTGTCTGGATTGCGAAAACGGATACTCCCATTACGTTCTGTCGTGACGACAAATTGACCATCTGGCGAATAGACCACATCAATGATTGGGCTAGAGGCAATCCCCCCACTCACATTTGCATCTAAGCGTAATTCATCGGTGAGGGGTGTACCATTGAGGTCAAATGAACGGATAACTGCCTCAAATGTCATGCCTACGGGCAATAACACACTAGACCAAATGCGGTCTCCGTTGGGACTTACAACACCATCGAAAGATTCCCATTCGGTATAGGTCACACTGCGAATGAGTTCGCCTGTATCGGTGTTGGGGTTATAAAAATCGAGCCGACTCCCACCAGAGACAACCATTTGCGCCCCGTCTTGGATGAATTGTATTCCCCCGTGATGTGAATAAGCCGTTGTATCTGTTTGGACGATTTCGCTTGTTTTGGTATCCCAAATGGTGATGATACCGCCGAATTTTGATAATCCCGCTAAATAGTTTCCATCGGGGCTATATGCAACGACATGCACAGAATCGCCCATATCATAACGCGGGGGTTCTGTTTCTTGGGTAGCATCATAAATATATGCACCATAAGGGATACGCCCCATCGCGGTGGCAAATTCGGGTTTGGTGGGGTGCATCGCGCCTGCATAAAAGCCAAATCCTGTGCGCTCATAACGGAAATTTTGCCCGCCTGTGGCTGGATTGAGCGAAATAAAGCGCATATTGCTACCCAACAAGAGGAGTGATGCACCATCTGGGGTAAATAACATCTGTGAACCACTATCACGACTAGAGGCGAGTAAGGTTTGGTCTGGCATGGCATAAATAGATGTGCCATTCCCGTTCATGACCGCCAATTGCGACCCATCAGAATTAAATAATACGCTTGTTGAGGGTGTTCCTTGCCCCAAATTTCCAACTACTCTGAAACGGGTGATGGTTTGTGTGGGTGAACTAGAAGCTAATCGAATGAGCCGAACACCATCTGAGCTAACCATAGCTAAGGTGCGTCCATCCGGATGGAGTGCAACCGATTGGGTTGTGCCTGCATTGCGCCAATTGCTTGGGAATGTTTCGAGATTATAGGTCATTCCCAACTCATCGTTTTCGAGATTGTAAATTTGAAAAACGAGATTTCCGCCTGTTACTGCGCTAAAAAAGACTGCATAAACATTGGTGCTATCGGGGATGAATCCGAGCTGTGTTACAACCGTAAAATTGTCGCGTCTGGTGCTAAAATCGGCAATTTTTTTTGGGGGTGTGCTGATATTTTGTGCATCATGCAACCATAACCCGGTGGATGATGCGACAAGTAATTGGCTACCATCCACAGACCATGCGATATTTTGCGGTAATCCGCGACCCCATTCATAGGTGGATTGCAATTTATCGGCATTTTCGATGCTGATGGTTTGATATGTCTCATTGGGCGGTAAAGTGGGGCGGGGTGTGGGTGTTGGGGTAGGGATGACTTCTTCAATCGTCACCACGCCCGACCAGACCCAGCCTTCAATTCCTGTCGCAAGGCGGATGTTATACCACAAACTATTTCCATTCACTGTTTCGCCGTTCAGATTTTCGCCTAGCCAAACCGCACTTTCTCCCGCATTGAGTGTCCCAACTTGTTCTGATGTGGATATGGCTTGTGCGCGGATTCTGGCGTTGGATGTGGCGACCACCAATTTAACGGTTGTCGTCTGACCCACAACAAACGGAATGAGGAATAAACTCATCAAGATAAACACCAAAAAACTGCTTCTGATGAGATGTTTGTGCATAAGAACACCACCTTTTTGATATATTGTATGGTCGTGTATGGGCTTGCCATGGCAAGCCCATACCTAGATAATTTATTTGCTAAATTCGCCCAAAACACGCCGAGCGATGACCAAACGTTGAATTTGGCTTGTGCCTTCGCCGATGCTCATCAGGCGTTGGTCACGATACATGCGCTCCACAGGATATTCTCTGCTATAGCCATAACTACCGTGAATTTGGATGGCATCGTGACAGACTTTTTCGGCGACTTCACTGGCTTTGAGTTTTGCCATCGCCGCGATTTTGCTATAGTCTTTGCCCAAATCGCGCATCCAAGCGGCTTTATAAACCAATGTGCGGGCGGCTTCAATTTCGAGCGCGGCATCGGCTATCATCCATTGGATGGCTT
>CALDGT010000417.1 GCA_937942935.1 uncultured Chloroflexota bacterium
TGCCTGTGGTGATTTCGGATGCGTCATCGTTGCCAGAAGTGGGCGCGAATGCGGGGTTATGTGTACCACCCCACGATATTGAGGCATGGCGTGATGCGTTGGCGCGGGTGATAAATGATGATGAATGGCGCAAAGAGGCTTCTATTAAAGGACTTGAAGAAGCCAAGCGATATTCATGGCAAAAAACTGCCCAAGCTACGATTGCGAGTTATCAACAGGTATTAAAGTATTAAGGCAAGTATAAAAAATATTTTTTATAAATTTTTTAGGACTTTGTTCCCACTTATTAGCGCATTTGTGTTAAAATACGATAATCATTCATGTTATTTTTTATTGAGGTTTATTCAAATGTCAGCAGACCCCCGATATATTGAAAAATGGGTGGGGTATCTTCAAGGTTCAGAACACGAAATGTGTATTGTGGCGGCAAAAAAGTTGGGAGCGACTAAAAACCCTAGCGTTGTACCACACCTGCTCAAAGCATTGGTGAATCGTCCAGATGATTTACGAAGTGCGGTGATTCGTGCCTTAGCCGAAATCGGAGATAAAAGCGCCACCCCAGCGTTAGTGAATTTATTGCACGACCCAAACCCACTCATTGGGTCGGCATCAGCAGATGCACTTGGTTTGATAAAAGATGCCAAAGCTGTCCCCAGTTTGGTTCAAATTTTAGTTGATGATAAAACGGGTAGTTCTCGTCATTTTCAATTACATGGGTTCAATCGTGGTTTATTTATGGCGGTTGTGCAAGCACTCAAAGAAATCAACACCCAAGAAGCGCGAATCGCGCTCGAAAAATACAATCGGTAATCATCCCCCAACCGCCAGAGGCACCCCCTCTGGCTTTTTTATCGCGTAGATAATCGCTGAGGCATGATGCCCGCAAGATTGCCGATAAAATAACGATTATATTCCCCTAATTGTTGTGCGATGAGTTCGGCTTGTCGGTCTCCATTGAAGGCAATTATCCATATATCTGAACTTGGTTTTAGTGCTTCTGTCACTTGTATTAATTCTTCTTCGCTAAATTCCCGCCATCCGATATTGATAACTGCCCCTTTTGCAAAGCGGGTGGCTTCGGTGCGGTCATAATAGGCTAGGGGATGGTCTGGGGGATATATGAGGACAATTGGGTGTGTCGGTGAACGGTCTATGGTGGACATGCGGATAATATCACGCCAATCTTGTCGTACCCAAATAGCTAAGAATTGATACCCAATGAACGAACACACCAAAAAGATGGCGGTTGTCGCCAAAATCGGATTATAGGCGATGTGAATTGTATCATCTGGTTTTAGATGTGTCAGTTTGAGGGTGCTGAGCGCCAATAATGGAATAAATAAGCTAATCTCCATGTTTACACGCCATATTGAGGCGCTTAGGATGATGAATCCCACACATATTATCATGAGGATGATAAAGCGCAG
>CALDGT010000418.1 GCA_937942935.1 uncultured Chloroflexota bacterium
ATCCCGTCTCCAACGATTTACCCATTCTTCGCCATCTGATGGGCGTAATTTGGTTGGGGTAAATTGCGCGATTAAACGGCGTAAATTGACATATCCACCCCAAAGGGCATGAACACTATGCTCTGGCGGGAAATGCCATTCTTGACCATTGTGTGTGAAGGTATCAATCTCGCCACCCGCTAACCGTCCGCCTGTCCAAAGTGCATCGGCATCTAAAACAAGCGGGGGAATATCGGCTTGAGCGAGGTATGTGGCGGCGGTGAGTCCTGCTAATCCACCACCGATAACAATGACAGGGTAAATACTACTTTCAGATATTGGCATAAATCACTTTATGAGGTGATTTTAGGGGGAACTTACCCCCTAAAATCATTCAGTCTCGCAATAGGGTTCTACACGGAATTGTGTGCGTTCACCACAGGTTAAATCTCGTAGGTAACGGTTCTCTTTTGCCCAAGTGAGCATTGCTTGGGGTTCTAACATGACCCGCCAAATACGAAGTGTTTTATCTTGCCCACTGGATACGGCAAAATCACTATTGGGGATGAATGCGACTTGAGATACCCAATCGCTATGTTCATCATAACGGAATAATTCTTCACCACTGGCGACATCCCATAAGCGAACGGTGGTATCTGCACCACCAGAGAGGAGTAATGTGCCTGTATCATTGAATGCAACTGCTTGGATAAAATTCACATGCCCAATGAGCGTGCGTAATTGCATCCCTGTATTGGCGTCCCATAGGCGGAGTGAAGAATCCCAAGCGGCAGTAGCGACCATGTTACCATCAGGGCTAAATGCGACTTCATTGACTCGGTTAGTGTGTCCAACAAAATCGAGGACTTTTTCGCCTGTGGCAACAGTCCATAATCTGACAACACCATCATTATCACCAGCTAAAATGGTTTCTCCAGATGGATGGAATGCAAGGCTTACCACTTCATCGGCGTAATCGCCGAATTGCCGAGCCATTTCACCTGTTTCGACATCCCATAAGGTGATTGTGCCATTGCCATTCGCAGTGGCAAGAAGGGTATCATCTGGATTAAAGACTATATTCAAGACTTTGATGCCACTCATTTCGCTCAGACGGCGAATTTCTTCGCCTGTTTGAGCATCCCAAATGATGATAGTACCGTCCCAGTCACCACTAGCGATGAACTTTCCATCGTGGCTATAAACCAATCCTTCAACGGTGCTGGCATGTTGGTCTGTGCTTTGCCAAATCAGTTCCGATGTATTTCGGTTATAAACTCTCACGGTGGTATCTACTGCATTACTGGTGTTCAAAGGACCTGTACCAGTGGCAATGAATTCGCCTGTGGGGTCTGTGGCAACAGACCAAGCCCAATCTCCAAAACCACTAATGGTTGCAACTTGGGCGCGACTTTGTAAGTCCATGAGCCAAACACTGGTATCTGTTGAACGCTCTCTATCACGTTGAATCTCGTTACCTTGCAAGTTCCCACTGGCAACAAGAGCATATTGACCGTCTGGGCTGATGCTAAGACGTAATAAACGGTCTCCAAATGTGGCATAACGTGCAACTTCAACGGCTGTATTAAAATCCCAGACGCGCAAGGTGCTATCCCAAGAGGATGAATAAATATATTTGCCATCTGGAGAGAATGTTATCCCTGTGACGATGTTGGCATGACCAAAGAAACGGCGAATTTCTGTGCCTGTTTCAATATCCCACAGGGTGAGTTTTCCACCTTGTGAGCTATCCCATGAGCCTGCCATGACGTATTTGCTATCTGGACTAATGGCTACAGCCCGTACAAAACCACTATTCAGCTTAAATTCATGTAGTGTTTCACCTGTTTCGACATTCCAAACACGGACTGTTCGTTCTACAGCATCTGTGCTGATATTAGCGATTGTCTCATCGCCAGAGCTAGAGACGGCATATTTGCCATCGTTGCTGAAATCTATATCTAATACGACGCCGATATGACCTTCAAATATGCGAATAGTCTCGCCTGTTTCAACATCCCATAAACGCAATGTGCGGTCTAAACTGCCTGTGAGGAGTTGTGTGCCATCTCCGCTAAAGGCAATGCTTGTGACCATATCCGTATGCCCTTCAAAACGGCGGAGTTCTTCACCTTCTAAGGTGTAAAGGATGGCTGTATTGAGGGTTGTTGCGACTGCAAATTGTTGCTCAGTTGGATGATAGGCAATCCGTGTGATGATTGCTTCGCCAAGATTAACCTCTCGGACAAATTGACGGGTTTCATTATCCCAAATTCGGATTGTGCCATCGGCTGAACCCGATAGAGCATAGCGCCCATCATTGCTAAATGCAGTGGTTAACACTGCACCTGTGTGTCCTTCATAACGTGATTTTACGCCCGCACCTAAAATTGCTGATGCAAGTATACGTTTCACTTCAACTGGGGCGGGTTGATACAGTGACTCCGCATTAGTGGCTAATGCAATGCCTACAGTTGAGTTCCCATTGAACAGTTCATTACGGGCATTGGCGGCGAGGGCTAGTGCGCGGGCTTCTGCGGCACTTTGCTCGGCTAATGCACGGGCTGTTTGTGCTTCGATTGCATTTTGCTCCGCTTGTTGACGAGCATTTTGTGCCTCTACTGCATTTTGCTCTGCTTGCTGACGAGCATTTTGTGCTTCTACTGCATTCTGCTCCGCTTGTTCTCGTGCATTTAGTGCTTCCTGACCTTGTGAGAACGCAAAAATAGCAAGCCCAATCCCGACAAGTGCGGCAATCGTCATGAAAATAACCAATGCGCGAAGCCGCTGTTCTGAACGTTGCTCTAGCAATTCTTCGCGGGCTTATCGTTCACGCTCGGCGGTTAATAGTCGTTCACGCTCGGCAATACTGGCACGGACAAAATCTGCTTCTTCTGTATTCATCTCT
>CALDGT010000419.1 GCA_937942935.1 uncultured Chloroflexota bacterium
AGAAAAGCGCAACCAACTGATTTATATCGCGCTCACACGGGCGCGTCATGCGGTGTATGTGATTGGGACACTGCCCCCACCAGTGAGGTAAGAGGATATGATAACTCAGTCAAAATTTTTGGTGGCATGGGTGATTGGGCATATCATCTTCATGGCAGGAATCATAAGCCTATTTGTAGGGGTCATTATGTGGATTGGCGCAATGCGTGGTTTGACCATTTTCGCCGAAATTCGGGTATATACCCCAAATCCAGATGACCAAACGCGCCAAATGGTATTCGATAACATCCTCATCAGTTTATTCATCATGGTGTGGGGATTATTTATCTTGTATCTACGCCGAAAAACGTATCCAAACCACGCCGATGATACAGGAATATGGCATGAATTATTTTTACAAAAACCAAATACCCTACTAGGCAATATTGGCGGATTCATTACGATTATCGGCTTAGGCTGGTTATTGCTCATCATTCCAACATCTGGGATATTTGCATCGCTCACATCGCTGATTGTAGCCGTGAGTCTATTCCCATTATTAGTTGGGCAAGTGCTGGTATTGTTACCGCAGGTACGGTTAAGAAATCAGAAATTAGATGACAACACAGAATAAAAAAAGAGCGCACAGATTGCTCCATGCGCCCTTTTTAGGTTAAAAATTCGCTTATTGTTCGGGGGGTGCTGGCGGTTCAACTTGGAAACCGTCAATCATCCATTCGAGCGTATTGGCATAGTCGCTGGCGGTAGCATCACCATCGGGTGTTTCGACCCACGCGGCATAAGCGGGACCGCCTTCATACGGGATAGTGACATACATCCGACCTGCGACAGGTGTACCATTGCGATTCACCCGATACACCACCGCTTGCCATGAAAGCGTGGGGGTGTTGAGGGTACGCGCCGCCACACGGGTAAAACCATCGCCATTGGCATATTGATTCACCAAATTGTTTAATACTTCTTCCGCAGAGGCGGGTGCATCAATTTTGGTGAAAGCGACAAAGGTCAGCGCATTCACATCGGCTTCAACAATATCTTCTGTTTCGGGATTATCGGCGGCGATGGCATGGAATTTCCAAATATCGGCATCCATTTCGCCCCAATCACGGCGCAATGGATAACGAACACCTTCGGCAAAGAATTTACGTTGTGTGAAAGCACCATCATCCCAAACACGATTATCGGCAATGTCGGCACGTGAGAATAGACGCAAATTGGCTTTCAATTGGTCGTATGCGCCTTGAATATCACCTGTTGCACTACGCACCACTTCGGATGTGAACACCATACCCAAACCCAAATTCGGGTTAAACAAGGCAAATGCTTTAGCATCAATTGTGCCTTTTCCACCAACGGGGTCTTCATAAGAGAAGTTAAATTCGATGGCGGGCATCCCTGCGATGGTGGTTTCGGTATACACCTCATCCCAAGTTAGACCAAAGTAAGACATGAGTGTCTCACGCGGGATAGAGGCTAAATCGGTGCTGGCTTCTGGCGCAAGCGAGAAATAGGCACTGATGTTGCTATTACTATCTTTGCTAGACGAGCGATAATAACCAATCCAAATATCGGTGGCAATCACCAAAAAGCCCCAATCACTTGGTCGAGTGATAACAAAGCCAGCGTCCATTCGCAAGCCTGCACGGAGATTTGGGTTTAAGCCGTCATTATTCACATCTACCGTGACAGAGGTATACCCTGTCGTACCGCCGTAACTGGTGACAAGGATACCGATATTATATTTACCGGTTGGCGCAGGTTGATAGGTATAGGTCAAGCCACCTTCGGGCCACAGATAAATGTTGCCCAATTCTTGCACCACACGACCATCGCCCGTCACAACTGATTTGGTGGCGAAGAAACGCGCCCCTGTGGGGATGCTGATGGCGGCGAGCGCGTTGTTGCCTGTGGTACGGCTCACGACCCGTTGCACCCGTCCGGGTTCTCCACCTTGCGGTTTGGTGAAAATGATACTCACTTCGTTTGGTGTGCCACTATTACCATCATAATACACACCGTCCATAAAGGCGACATCTTCACTTTCGAGGATATATTCGTTATTGCTGGTTACGCCATCCGAAACGACAGGTAACGCCACATCCCAAAAAAATGTCCGAGTGCTATCCACCCCA
>CALDGT010000420.1 GCA_937942935.1 uncultured Chloroflexota bacterium
AGAAATTTATCCTGTAAGTGTGGATGTTGGCGCAAAAATCGAAGGCGCAATCACCGGAATTATCGGGTATGGATTTGGCAATTATGAATTTTTGGTCAATGTCCCATTCACCCTCATCCCAAGCCCATTAACCCGCGAAGTCACAGAATTAGTCGGAGATGGCGAAAAATCATTCACATTCGCCACCTATAATGTCGAAAATTTGATGGGCAATGCCGATGATTCTGAGTTTTTATCGCGTGCAGAGCAAATTTGTAACCACTTACTCGCGCCAGATATTGTCATGCTCCAAGAAATTCAAGATGATAATGGCGATTTAGATACACGAACCGTATCGGCAGATGAAACCCTGACATTATTGATTGTCGCAATCGCCGAAACCTGCGATGTTGTTTATGATTATGCTCAAATAGACCCCCTCCGCAATCAAGACGGCGGACAACCGGGCGGAAATATTCGCGTGGCATTTTTGTATCGGACAGACCGCCCCGTTAGTCTCTATAGCACCATAACAGGTGCTTCTGATGAAGCCGTCACACTCACTTGTTATGGTGGTGTTGTCCCCAATTTTTCGCTTGGGCGCATAGACCCCACCAATCAAGCATTTAATCGTGGGATGGTAGAGGATGTCGAATTTTTTGAGAGTCGCAAACCGTTGTTTGGCTACTTTATAATTGCCGATACCCCATTTTTCTTCATCAATCTGCACCTCAATTCAAAAGGTGGTGATGACCCCTTATGGGGATTTAGTCAACCACCAGTCGAAATCACTGCGATTCAACGACAGGCGCAAATTGCGGTGATTAAGCAATTTGTCCAAGATATTTTAGATTGTCGCCCAGATGCCAATATCATCATCGGTGGCGATTATAACGACTTCCAATTTTCCGATGCAGTGACCGAGTTTATCAACACCGTCCCAGAATTAACGGTGATGAATACCACATTACCCGCAGAAGAACGGTATAGTTATAACTATCAGGGGAATGCACAGGCACTTGACCATATCAGTGTCAGTGTAAATATTGTGATGAATTATGCACCTGTGTACGATACAGTACATATCAATTCAGAATTTTATGAGCAAGTCAGCGACCACGACCCAAGCCTCATCCGTATTACATTGCCATAAATCATCGAAACGGGCAGATTTTTCTGCCTGTTTTTTTGCACCATATTATTCTATCTGATATGTTATAATGATGTCCTTAATCGTTTTTAGCGTTAGTCTTTTGTGCGTATGAATCAAAAATCTAAGTTAAATCCTTCATCTGAAATGAAATGGCTCATGCCATTAGTAGATATTTTATTGGCACTCGCCGCCTTTATGTTGGCATATTATACCCGTGATAGTCTACAACTCATTCGCCCTGTCTTTGAGCAAAATACAGCACCGTTTGACCCTTATATCCCCTATATGGGGGTGTATGCCGTTTGGTTATATATTGTATATAACGGCAGTGGGTTATATCGGACAGTACGCGGGCGGGCATGGGTAGAAGAAGTATATGTCATCCTCAATGGCGCAACCAATGCCACACTCATCATCATGGCGCTCAGTTTTGTGTTACAACCCTTCGTCTTTAGCCGATTGATGTTGTTATATGTCGCGGTCATCACTGTAATTTTGTTATCGTTCACACGCATCATTCAACGGGTATTGCGAGCATCTTTGCGAGCGCGAGGAATTGGGATTGAACGTGTATTGATTATCGGGATGGATGAAGTTGGTCAATCCGTTTTACGCACCATTTTAGCCCGCAAAGATTTGGGATTGTATCCTGTTGGGTACATGGA
>CALDGT010000421.1 GCA_937942935.1 uncultured Chloroflexota bacterium
AAGGTGTTGGGCGATTTTGAAACGCATACCCCGCCCGCCGATGGCATGGCATATTTCCGCGCCGATAAAACACCCATCCTCACCGCAGGCGAATTATTTGAGGCGCTCGCAAAATTTTTGCCCGCCGAACATCCCTTCCACGACACGCGCAAAGAGATTGCCGTCTCTGTCGCCGATAAAACACGGGCGCTCATCGAAGCCCTACACGGCGGGCGCTATATTGTATATATAGACAACCTCGAATCGCTCCAATTCGCCACGCCTATCCCCGATAATCACCCACCCAATACCCCGCACCCCCTATCGCCAGTTGAAGGACATATCACCGAGCCGAGCCTGCGCGACTTTTTGGCGACCGTTTTATCGTTGGGGGATAATCGCGGGTTATCGGTGGTCATCACCAGTCGCGCACCGTTGCGCTTTGGCGATAATCCGTTATTTTTTGATGCGCTGACCAGTGGCTATCATCATCCGATTCGCTTGGATAACGGCTTGCCCCTCGATGAAGGCATTGAATTCATGCAATCCATCGATAAAAATGGCTCATTGCCCAAAGATAGGGCGCAATTGGCGCAATGGCACGCCAAAGTGGAGGGCTTCCCACGCGGATTAGAGGCGCTGGTGGGCTATTTGAATGGTAGCGAGACGCGCTCAATTCAAGATTTGCTGGATGACCCCGCCTTATTTGGCGATAATGTCTTGCATAAAATTGTCGGCAAAGTCATCGAAACCCTGCCTAGCGCCTTGCAACGGGTGTTATGCGCCGTCTCGGTGATTGGGCAGACCGCCACCCGCGCCGATTTGGAATATGCCCTCGCGCCTCATGTGGATACCACCCACCTGCATCACGCCCTCGATTGGTTGGTGGCGGGGCGCTATCTCATTCATAACAACCAAACCCGCGTCTTTAGCTTGCACCCGTTGGATGTGGCATACATCACCACCACCTTATTACCACAAGGCGACAAGCCAGAAATTCCAGAATTGACTGCTTTCCATCAGATGTTGGGGATTCAACCGAAACTCAAATTAGACGAAACTGCCTTCACCCGCTATGCGTTGGCGTATCGGATGGCAGAATTGTATCACCAGAAGGCGGGGCAAAATGCCACTTGGAACAGCATCGCCGACCTCGCACCGCACTTGCGCGAGATGGAGTATCGGATGATGTTGGGCGATTATGATACCGTTGCCAGCATCTTTTTGAAGATGGATTTTGAGTATTTGCTCCTGTGGGGGCATACCGAATTGGTGCTGGATTGGCACACCCGCTTAGATGGCTTGGTGAAAAATCCGAGTTTGGCACAAGGATGTATCGGCAATTTGGGGACGACGTATTGGCGGATGGGGAATGCCGAAAAAGCCATCACCTATTACCAAAAAGCCCTCGATATGGCACGCGCTCAGAAAGATAGAGGGAATGAAGGCGTGTGGTTAGGCAACTTGGGGCTTGCCTACAGCGATTTAGGCGAGATTGAGCGAGCCATCGGCTATTATGAGCAGGCGCTGGCGATTGC
>CALDGT010000422.1 GCA_937942935.1 uncultured Chloroflexota bacterium
TCTCCTAAAAATTACTCTTTGATAATGTGCGTTATCACGAGTAAAAGCACATGTAATAAAATCTCCCTCATCTCTAGTCTCAAAATCAATTACCACGCCGCATCGGGAAAGGTATTGACGCCTGCATGAACTCCTATTCGCTTATACATCTGTAATCCGCTAAACGGGTTGCCCAAAATACCATCGTGAATTGCCCATGCTCTTCCACGCACACTTTTTGATGCTTCTGGTTGCCGAAATAAGTTTTCACCAGTGAGGCGATTATATAATTCTCCGCCTTCTAAAAATTCCTGATGAATCCGATTCATCTCTTGCAACCCCTTTACATAACTAAAACCATATCGCTCAAATGTGATGGCGTTGGTATATGCAAGTGGTTCAATAAAAAATAACTCATGTCCCATACTTTTCACAAATCCCTCAAAAAACGGGACTGAATCTTTGAACACCCGTAGTCCGCGCCGAATTTGACCGGGCGCAAGACCTGCCTTCATTGCCTCAATTTCTGCGGGGATATTCCTTGTGATTGTGCCAAATTGTGTCGGATTTCCTTGCTTGTCGAAATCTGTGTTATATCGTGGAGAGTCTGGGTCATTCACAACAATCAATAAAACAATTAATTGATGTGTGAGTGTATCGGCAAGGTTGATATAAAATAGTGGATCCAAATCAGTGGCACGTTGCTTGACAATCACTTCAACAGCACGACTTCCTTTAGGACATCTGAAGTAAATAATCGGCGGGTTACGGCGCTCCTCTGGGTTATCGGCATTAATACCATATTTTTCAAATACCCACTGTGGCAATAGCCCTTTGTAAATATCATGCTTATCTGCTTCGGATAGTTCGTTAATCTCTCTGATGGTATGTGGTAAGTCTGGCATTATTCATACCTATCTTTTAATGCGCGTTGAATATCGCGTTGCGCGTCTTTTTGTGCAATTGTATCGCGTTTATCATATAACTTTTTGCCTTTTGCAATTGCCACCTCAACTTTAGCGAGTCCATCAACCAAATAAACTTGTAAAGGAATGGCTGTATATCCCTTTTCTCGTAGTTTGGTCACAATTCTGGCAACTTCCTTTTTCTTTAGCAAAAGTTTTCGTGGGCGCAATGGGTCTGTATGCCCAAAGAAACTGGCTTGCTCGTATGGTGCAATATTCACTTGCATCAGCCATAATTCGCCGCCCATCTCTTGGATAAACCCTTCTTGCAAACTGATTCGATTCCTGCGAATGGATTTTATCTCTGACCCCATCAAAACAACCCCTGCCTGATAGGTCTCTTCGATAAAATATTCATGTGTAGCTTTTTTATTGCGTGCAATGATTTTACGACCATCTGCCATAATGTTTTCTCTTTTAGTTATCAGATAATACTGTGTTTTGCAAATAGCGAACCGCTTCGCCTAATTCGACATCACGCCCATTTTCATCTGGTATCATCTCAATATTTGGCGTAAGACCAATACCATCTATCACATGACGATTCGGCGTGAGCCATTCATGTGACGTAATATGGATAGAAGATGTATCAGATAAACGATGAATTTCTTGAATAGTCCCTTTGCCAAAAGTTTTTTGACCCACCAAGACCCCTCTATCGGTGTCCTGAATTGCACCAGCAACTAATTCCGATGCGCTTGCAGTTCTTCCATTGACAATGACAATGAGTGGTAAATCATTTTGGACATCTACATTTCTAGGATAAAATTCTGTTTCATCTGTCCTACTCATCTGGATCATAATAACAGAATTTCCCAAGAAAATACCAGCAACATCTATCGCTTCTTGAAGTAATCCGCCACCATTATCACGAAGATCTATAACGAGTGATTGAACATCAGAAGAGGTCAAATCTTCGAGTGCTGTTTTAATCTCATCTGGTGTTCTTGCAGTAAATCGCATGATGAGAATATATCCTATTCGGGCATCCTCTTCTAGCACACGCCATTGGATTGATG
>CALDGT010000423.1 GCA_937942935.1 uncultured Chloroflexota bacterium
TATCAGTCACCATATCGCATTTTGTCATGACGATAATTCCGCCTGATATGCCGAGTAAATCCACAATCGCCAGATGCTCACGGGTTTGGGGCATAATTCCCTCATCGGCGGCAACAATGAATAAAACAGCATCAATTCCGCCGACACCCGCCAACATATTTTCAATGAAATCTCGGTGACCCGGTACATCTACCAGACCAATCATCTCACCAGAAGGCGCAGAAAACCATGCAAATCCTAAATCTATTGTCATCTCGCGTTGTTTCTCTTCGAGAAGGCGGTCTGGGTCTATGCCTGTGAGGGCGCGAACTAGTGTGGATTTTCCATGGTCAACATGACCCGCAGTACCCAATACCCTCATGGATTTGACGAGCCATTTCCATTATTCGATGTACAAGTAGGTTTATTGGTATCGTATTGCGCCAGCATATTTTGATAATATTCCCGATACATCAGGGCGCGTT
The DNA here is from genome assembly GCA_937942935.1 of uncultured Chloroflexota bacterium. GTDB lineage: Bacteria > Chloroflexota > Anaerolineae > Aggregatilineales > Phototrophicaceae. The sequence continues at coordinate 465 of CALDGT010000423.1, forward strand.
CTCGCTCTAATTTCCAGAGTCGTTCTAAACTATCGTTTAGCGGTTGAACGATGCCTAAGAGGGTTTCAAATCGCTCGACAAAGCGTTCAAATTCTTTATCATGTAAACGCCAAGATTCATCAGTAGAGAGGGTGAATTGTTTCCAGCGTTTGCTATCATCGGAGCGCCAATCGTTCCACTCTTGACGGAATCGTTCTTCGCTTAGGCGCTGGGTTTCTGCGACCTCGCTAATGCGCCGTTCTAGGCGCTCCCCAATCCGATTAAAATCATCAATAATATTTTTCATGCTCCGATACGCATCAGACCATGTTTCAAAGCGTTCAAAATTCTGCTTCATCAGATTATCTTGGTCTGCCATCTTCTTGAGCAAATCGGTGACTTGTTGGTCGCGTTGTTGCAACATCAGGGTTTGTTGGTCTATGAATTGTTGAATTTGCTCACGGCGGTCACGCTCGGTATTTTGCAATTCTTGAATACGGCGTTCATTGCGTAGGGTTAAGTCTTCTAAAAGGGTGAGTTTTTGGCGCATCCCTTCGAGTTGCTTTTTGATTTCGGGGGTTTCCGATTCTAATTCATCAATACGGCGCACATCATTACGACGTTGTTCTTCGATGAAGGTCAGACGGCGTTCTGGTTCTTCGAGGCGTTTGAGCAAATCTTCAAAGCGTTGTTGCAATGTCGAAATCATGGTTGCGAGGCGCTCGCGCTCTAATTGTAATGCAGGGACTTCTGTGGTGGTTCGCTCTAACTTAGTAATCTTCTCTGTCAGTTCTTGGACTGGACGGGTCAAATTTTGGCGTTCTAAGCCAGCCCGTCGTTCTAATTCGCGCTCGGCGGTGAGGCGTTTAGCCTCTGCATTTTCAATGAGCTGACGCATTTCTCTGCGGAGTTGCTCTAACAGGTCATTATCTAAATGAGTGGCTGTTGTGGTCGTGGCATGAATCACGCTTTGGTCAGATTCCAACGAATTTAAGCGTCTTTGTAGGGTGCTGATGGTATCTTGTTGTTGATTAAGACGTTCTTCTAAAGTGGCGATAGTTTGTTTATCGCGCCGACGTTCTTCATCTAACCATTCTATCATGCGGGCTAATTGACTTGTTTCCATTAAGGCACTTTCCTAACCACAATTATTCATCAATTGATTGGTGTATCTAAAAAATGTGGACATGCTTTATCATGCCCCTACAGATTATAACATAACCAGTAGACATTTTCAGTATATGGAAGCGAAAAAACACAATACAGGTTACAATATCAGGTGTAGATTTCAACGGAGTGGGACACAGGATGTATTACACAAGAGAGAAATTAGAAGAATTTGAAGCCCAAATGCTTGCCTCTTATGCCCTAAAAAGTGTGGATAGCAGAGGCAGACCACATCATGAACATGAACCGAATTATCGGACAGTTTTCCAACGAGATAGAGACCGTGTGGTACATTCGGCGGCATTTAGGCGTTTAGAATATAAAACACAGGTATTTGTAAATGATGCTGGTGATTATTATCGCACACGGCTCACCCACACATTAGAGGTCGCACAAATTGGTAGGACGATTGCGCGAGCTTTGGGTGTGAATGAAGATTTGGTGGAAGTGATTTGTTTGGCACACGACTTGGGGCATCCCCCGTTTGGTCATGCAGGTGAGGGTGTGTTGAATACACTCACAAAAGAATATGGCGGGTTTAATCATAATCACCAGAGCTATCGGGTTGTGACCGAATTAGAACGGCGGTATCCCAAATGGAAAGGGTTAAATCTGACTTATGAGACCCTTGAGGGAATTGCTAAACATGAAACAGATTATGATATTAGCGAGGCGATGGGGTTGAATGCTCATACACGCGGAAGCCTTGAGGCGCAAATTGCGAATATTGCCGATGAATTGGCGTATAATGCACATGACCTTGATGATGGGTTGTTATCTGGACTTATTCATCAAGACCAACTGCAAGAATTGGATTTATGGCGACAATTATGTGAACGGCTCGGATGGAATGGGGGACGTATGGATGAAATCACTCGTCATCGCTTTATCCGTGAACAAATCGGGTTGCAAGTAGATGATGTAATTTCGCAGACAGAACGCAATATTGAGCAATTTAACATCAAAACGCCGATGGATGTGCAAAATCAGCCACAAAATATCGCATCGCATAGCGAGACATTTGTTGGTTTAAATAAGACGCTCAAAGCCTTTTTATACCAGAATATGTATTATCATCACACTGTGGTGCGGATGGCAAAACGCGCAGAACGCTTTTTGACCGAGATTTTTAATAGTTATATCTCTGAGCCACGCCAATTACCAAATGAATATCAGGCATTGCTCAAAGAACAATCGGTGTACCGAGTGGTGACAGATTATATCGCCAGCCTAACCGATAGGAGCGCCCAGCAAGAATATCGGCGTTTATTTGATTCTTTGAC
>CALDGT010000424.1 GCA_937942935.1 uncultured Chloroflexota bacterium
CCCCCGCCGTGATACCGCGCAAATGGGCAATCCACGCTTGATATGCGAGCGAATCCCGTTCCTCTATTTGGCGGTCATCACCCGCGTCCATCTTCCCCGCCCAAGTCAAGGCTTGGGTGGCATACCCTACCGCCCCCGTCAAATCCCCCAACGCCAGCGCGATGTCGGTCAGGTTTTGGTAGCCCACGCTGGCATTGCGGTAATCATTCATGCGCTCAGCTATCTGATTTTTGCGCTCCATAAACGGAATTGCCTCGCGCAACCGCCCCAAATTTTGATGACAAAAGCCGATTTCGTTCAAGATGAAGCGTTGGGCATTCGGATTGGTGACGGCGGGGTCTTGGGTTGTATCGCCATTGGGGAAAAATTCGAGCAGGATGGTTAAATTCGTCTCATACGCGCCGAGTTTATAAACAATAAGCGCATCACCTCTACCCTGAATTTGTCCCCAATAAATATCCCATGCCGCATCATACGCGCCCGCCCGACATAAATGATGCACCATCTCAATATACGGTTTCAGGTCGTCTAGGGTGGGCAAAGATTTATAGGGTTGCCCTTTCGCTTCTGCTTTGTATAAATCCGCCACCGCTTTGTGATGGTCTTTCGCGCCGTCATAGCCTGTCAATACATTTTCGTAATGCGCCCGAATCAACGGATGGGTGGTATAGGCTTTTTCGCCATCGGTCTCGCTCGGGTTGATGAGCCTCCGCGCCACCAATCGCTTCACCAACGCATCAAATCCCGCATCATCTAATGGTGTTAGCGGGGTGTTCAATGCGGTGGCGGTGGTGGTAGTGCGGAAAATGGCGCTGAATGCGCTCTCACGGACAGGTAGCCGAAACGCGCAAAACATCAGCATGAAGGCGCGTTCTGCGGGGGTTAAGTGTTCATCATAACGGCGCAAAATGCGCTTCACCCGTTCATAAAGTGGTTCATCGGCGTTGGGTGCTGGCACCTCCCCCACCTTATCAATCGCGCCCGCGTGTTTATCGGCTAAATACCCCGCCATCAAACTGAGGGTGAGCGCGTGACCATCCCATTCTTTCACCACCTGCTTGATGCGTTTTTCATCCCCTTTCACCCCAATTTCGCGCATCAATGCCACACCATCGGCTTCGCTGAGGCGGGTAATATCCACATGCTGATAGGTGGTGAAGGGTTGCATATCCATCAGGTTGGCGCGGGTGGTGATGACACAGCACGATTGACTTTTTTGTGAGGCACAAAATTCTAAAAATTCGCGCAATGCCTCGCTGGTGATGCGCCCGTGTTCGTCTCCGTCTTGATGTTGCATCACCTCAAAGCCATCGAGTACGACCACATAACGCCGTTCTTGCATCATCGCGCCGATGACTTGGGCGCGTGCCGATGCCCCGCGTATAGTTTGTGTCACCGTTTCGCCCGCCATATACGTGAGTAACGCCTCTAAAAACGCATCCACACTGCGGTCATCATAAAATGCCCACCAAAACACACCTGCGGGTTTGCGCGTGGGGTCATCCAACACGGTTTGAATCCATTTGCGGGCGAGGCTGGTCTTACCTTCGCCACCAAACCCCACCAATCCCATCACGCGGTTATTTTTATCATCATAGGTGCGGTCTAATTCGGCTAATAAATCGGCACGTCCCACCCACCCTGTTAAAACACTGGGTGCGCGAGAGACATCATCACGCAAGGGCGCGGGGGGTGGCGCGGTTTGGGTGGGTTGTGGGGATGGTTTGCGCGGGAGGGCATAATTGGGGTACAAATTGAGTTTGAGCGGGTCTAGGCTAAGGACGCACGAATCTACAGCAAAGGCGGTATCATCTTCTGGGTTAAAATCGGCTTCTTGATTCGGCTTATAGCGTTGCGCCACCACACCCACAATGAGGTTACGCTCCTTATCCAAAATAGGTGCGCCACTCATCCCCCCACGAATTTTATTACTTTCGAGTTGAATCATATCCATCTGACACACTTTATTGATGGGTGGCTCGACAAAATCAATAATTTTGCCTTCTGCGTGTGCGCCTTCAATCATCCCCAATGGACGATACCCATACGATTGGAACAGGTTG
>CALDGT010000425.1 GCA_937942935.1 uncultured Chloroflexota bacterium
TATCATGTGAAGAATTGATTGAACAAGCCGACTGTGAAAATTGTGGGTCTGTCGCTTTGCCACCCGAATTAGAAGCGTGTATCATGAATAATGAAGATAGGGCGCTGATGAACTTATTCTTCAAAAATCATGCCCAAACCCTCAATTCAACCGATTTAACCAATTTGTATACAGCCATCAACCCCTGTCATGCGGTGGTAGATTATCTGAACACAGGCATTATTGTCGCGCCAATTGTCATACCAACCCCAAGCCCCACAGAAGAAATCACACCAGAACCGTTGAACACAACCACACCAGAACCTGTGACCCAAGCCCCACCAGAAAACACCATCTCCCAAGAAATTTTGGTGGAACTCGGCTTTGAAAAACCGACAGGCAACACGATTCAACTCAAAACATTAGGGATTATTTTCGTCAGAGAAAATCAATTGGTCATTCAAGAAAATGGGATAGAAACCATTGTTGACGAGGCATTGCAAGGCGAAAAATTTGCCCCAATTGTATTCACGCTCAATAATCGGCGCTTAGTCGCTTATATCATCGTCCAAGATGGCGAGGCAAAAATTCGCATTATCAATCTGAATACAGGTGATAGCACCTATGCAAAATTGCCCGATATTATTCAACCCTATCCACAATCCCCACTCGCTTATACCAATTCATTGCTTGTATTCACAGGCATAGACCCCAACGGGACATATAATTTGTATGGCATCCCATTCTCAAACGATGCTCAATCTAGCACCGCGATATTGCTCATCCATAGTGCGATGAATGCGAATGCGGTTGAGGGGTTATCTGGGTTTGTATTTGAAAAAACTGAGAGTGCCGACAATATCTTCTTGTGGATACCGGGCAGGCAAGAACTTCAACCACTGGATGCAAATATGACAGGAAATTGTCATCATCCGGTTGGGGAACGCTTTGGCAATAAATGGCGCTTCTGGTTTTTATGTGATTCAGAATGGGGTGAAGGCATTTTGCATGTACGCGATATGCAAGACCGGTCTCCGATGATGCACGACATCGGCAGTTATTTACGCCAGCAACGGGCAAATACAATCATCAATTTGCAATTAGGTGAATTGCAAGGGGAGCTATTCTTGAGTGATGGCGAGTCTATCTTTTTATATCACCAGCGTGAGAATCAGCCCACTGTCATGCGCTTCAAGCGTGGCGCGACAGCCATTTTCACCTTCTCACGCGAATAAAATTAACAAACGAGGCTAAAAAATTTAGCCTCGTTTGTTTTTATAATTGTATAAGTGATGTTGCAGTTCGTTCAGATTTTGTAGGGGTTTTG
>CALDGT010000426.1 GCA_937942935.1 uncultured Chloroflexota bacterium
CACCCACCGAGTCGCGCATCGCCATACCAAATTTATTTGGCATCTCGACTGGGGCAGTATACCCTTGCAAACGGCGACCTTCCCCACCCATATAGTACGCCATATCAATGGCTTCTTGAACATCGCCACGCGCTTCTGCCAAAACTTTACCCATTTCTTGGGTCATCAGGCGGGCGATATCTTCCTTGCGTTCTAGCAAAATCCGTGCAACCTCATACAAAATTTCACCACGACGTGGTGCAGGCATTAAACGCCATGTTGGATAGGCTTTTTTCGCCGCCATCACCGCCGCATCAACATCAACCGCACTCCCCTTTTGTGCAATGGCAACCAATTCTTCAGTGGCAGGATTAATGCTTTCAAATGTCTCACCAGAGACCGAATTCACCCATTCACCACCAATAAAATGACGAATCTGAAGCGTCATAATCAATAAATCCTTTTTTCTTATGCCGATGAATATTACTGATATTCATCAGCAATATGAGTATAAAATTTTTTAAGTGAGATTGTCAATTATTTCACAAACAACCAAACAGACCACATCATTTGATGCGATAAAAGTGGTTCTATTGTAGCGCAAAGGCTGGCAGAACGCCACACACTTATTCCGCCAAAATTACACGCGCCCCCTGTGTATCAATTTGTGTTGCATAGGATACAGAGCCTAACCCCTGTGATTCATAAAATTCAGACATCGCCACCGAAACCCGTTTGGCAACATCTGCCGAATCACATAATGCACATAATGTGGGACCTGCCCCGCTAATCACCAATCCCAATGCGCCATGTGCCTTCGCATGGTTGCGTAATTCGTATAAATAGGGCATTAAGTGAGCGCGGGCAGGTTCTACAACTTCATCGAGTTCCATCGCTTTTGCTAGTGTGACTAAATCACCACGATTCAATGCCTCAAAAAAACGAGCAATGCCTGCTGTTTGTTTAATCATCGTTTTGAGTGAAATCATTTGTGGCAAAACAGCGCGTGCTTCTGATGTCAGCACCGCAACATTTGGCGTGACCAATGCAAAGTGCATGTGGTCATGAATCGGCAAGCGAACAACACTCTCGGCGGTGATACCATCTACCAACAACAACCCACCCAATAAACATGGTGCGATATTATCG
>CALDGT010000427.1 GCA_937942935.1 uncultured Chloroflexota bacterium
GTGCATCTATAAATACATATCCAAAATCATCTATGCCCATTCCCAAACTGCTTATTTCTTGGGCTTCATCAGTGAAGAACCAACCGACGATTTCATAGACATCTGTATTCAGTTCTTCTGAAAAATAGATATTAAAAACAACTGGAATGAGTTCAACACTCAATCCTTCCATATCTATAACAATTCCATTTTCATAAATAGGAACCGACATGCGGATACAAAATCCTTGCGGAATAGGTAATTTGGCTTGTTCTGGTAAAAGAGGTTTTGCGCTCACAGGGATTAGTCCAATACAAAAAATCCCGATAATAATAATAGTAGCTAAAAGGCGTTTCATAGGGTTTTCCTTTCGATGAGATAACCAAAAAGTGATTACCTATCTCTCATTTTATGCTTATTAATAACAGAAGGCTAAACATTGAAAATAAATTTTTATTATTTAACGCCATTTTGTTACAGTGTATTATAATATTTTGTACTATCTAAATGCCTATCGAAAAATATGATGGCATGATTAGGTGTCCCCTATAAATCAAAATGAGCAGATATATGCGTAATCTGCCCATTTTAATACCCAAAAATTGAAATTTATGCCCCTGCGACGGCAATCACCAAATTATCGGGATGAATATACTGTTGGGTGGCTTTTTGGGCATCTTCGGCGGTGATGGCATAAATCATCTGGCGGTAATTCATTAAATAATCCAGCCCATAGCCATAACCTTCCATTGTGTGAATTGAATTGGCGATGCCTTCATTGGTTTCTAATTGCAAGGGCAATCGTCCAGTGGTATACGATTGGAAATCGCGTAATTCATCTTCTGTCACAGGCTCACTGACTAATTTTTCTAGTTCTTTCCGACAAAGCGCAATGGTTTTATCCACATTATCGGGATGCACTCCCGCTACAATCCGCCACGCACCCGGTCCATAACCACCATCTACCCGACTGCTGACATGATATGCCATGCCTTCGCGCTCACGGACAATTTCACCAATGCGCCCCATCATCCCAAATTGCCCCAAAACGCCATTCGCCACCACCGCCGCATGATAATCTTTTGCAAAACGTGAGGGACCTAGTGTGGCGATGATGAGGTCAGATTGAGATTTACCCGCCACTTTTATCCGCTCATCGCGTGGGGGATGGCTATTTAATTCTGGGAGTGGTGTTGGTTGTGGTTGGTATGGGTTATCCCAATCGGCAAAATATTGGCGCACACAAGCGAGGGCTTGGGCGGTATCTATTGCCCCCACAATCACCAAAATCATATCTTGCGCCCCAAAATGGGTCGCATGATAGGCTTTGATGTCATCTAGGGTGATATTTGGAATGGTCTCTAGTGTGCCAGTGCTGGCATAGTGATAAGGATGGCTAGGGGGATATAATCCCTCACGGATGCTTCGTGCAGTGAGCCAACCCGTGTCTTGTAACCGATAATTGAGCCATGTTAGGCGTTCACCACGTAGGCGCTCAACCTCATCGGCGGGGAAGGTTGGATGACGTAGGGCTTCGCCGAGTAATTCTAGTAAGACCGGCAAATCTTCTGCGAGTGCCTTGCCATGAAACCCGATTTTATGCACACCAGAACTCATACCCAAATTTGCCCCCATATCTTCGAGGGTGTTATGGAGGGTGTTAAAGTCATATTTGCGTGTCCCACGCATGAGGCTAGAAGATAGCATTGAGACCATGCCCGATTTTTCTGGAGATTCAAACATGCTTCCTGCTTCGATAGACCCACTTATCACAACAGAATGCGTGTGTGGTGTTTCATAAATGAGAACGCGCAACCCGTTTGGTAAAACGTCACGGATGATGGTTGATGAATTGGGTAATGTTTGCATAAAAAATCATCCTGTGGGAATAAGCCAGCCAACGATGCGATTTTGGGGGACGAGATAACGCCGAGCGACATCTAATACATCATCTGTTGTAATAGATTCCAGACGTGCCAAATAGGTATCATGCCATGTGTGGTCGCCGAGTGCCGATGACTGTGCCAACCCATAGGCTTGGTTAGTGATGCTTTCAGTTTCATAGGCAAAATTGGCGCGGGCTTGCTTTTTGGCGCGGGTGAGTTCTTTGGATGTAATTCCATCTTGGCAAATTTTATCCAGTTCTGCTAATAAAATTGTTTCTGCCTCTTGGTGAGTATGCCCATCACGCAGGGTCATGCTAAAGGTATACAGATAAGGGTCTATTGTCTCGCTCAAATTTCCGCCCATGCTGGCACAAATTTCACTTTTGACCAATGCCCCATATAAGCGCGATGTCTTGTTATCAATACTGCCACCCGCACCAGATAACACACTATCTAATACCGACAAGGCTAACCAATCAGGATGTGTCCCCTCTGGAGCGCGATAAGATACCATCACAAAAGCTGTTTTAATGGGACGCTCCACCAAGACACGCCTTTCACCCAATTGGGCAGGTTCTGGACGGCTGAATAAATTGGGTTTTGTCCTATTGGGGATATGCCCATAATAAGCATCAATTTTTTGGCGTATATCATCTGTTTTGAACGCGCCTGCCATCACTAAAACAGCATTTGCGGGGGTATAGTGGTGTTGATAATGGGCATAAAGTTGGTCACGGGTCATAGTAGTGAGGTCGTGAACATCACCGATGATTTCGTGATGATACCCATGCACTTTGAATGCTGTAGTCCGTACTTCTTCGCGTAACCAGAATGTCGGTTGATTTTCTGAGCCACGTCGTTCCGATAAAATCACGGTGCGTTCCGATTCTGTTTCTTCTGGGTCAAATAGGGCGTTGGTCATGCGGTCAGATTCTAAATCGAGCGCCAAATCAATATGCTCGGCAGGGAGTGTTTCATAATACATGGTCGAATCGTGAGAGGTGAACGCATTCCACTGTCCGCCAACACGGTCTATGAGACCATCTAAAATCCCTGCGGGATATTTTTTTGTGCCTTTGAACATCATGTGTTCAACCCAGTGTGATGCGCCTGTTGTGCCTGTACGCTCATTGCGACTGCCAATACGATACAGTGTCCACATGCTGATAACTGGGGCAGTATGAATTTCTTTGAGCAAAACGGTGAGTCCGTTGGGGAGGGTATAATGTGTGACTTGTGACATCCGATAAAATTCTTTCCAGTAAAATTTTTTTCATGACAAATGTGATAGATATTATATGCTGAATGTGTGCCGTATGGGGAGCGTCAGATATGTTATGATTTGCCAATAGACTATGTTATTAATATGAGGTTCTCTATGGGCTTTGTAGATTTGGCAGGAAAATCTATCGGTAATTACCAATTACTTGAATTATTGGGTGTCGGTGGAATGGGCGCTGTGTATCGTGCTTATCAAGCGAATCTAGCCCGTGAGGTGGCATTCAAATTTTTGTCTGCCGATTTATCGCATGACCCCAAACAATTAGAACGCTTTCATCAGGAAGCGAAAATTATTGCCACCCTCGAACATCCGCATATTGTGCCGATTTATGATTCTGGTGTGTTTGAGGGGATGAGCTATGTGGTGATGCGTATTCTTAAAGGTGGCTCATTAGACCAACGGCTCAAACAACGCTTTGAATTGGGAATTGGCTTGCCATCACTCGCAGAAGTGGCGCGAATTTTTAGCCAATTGGCGGGGGCGCTCGATTATGCTCATGAGCGAGGCATTATTCACCGTGATATTAAACCCAATAACATCATGTTTGATGAACGGGGTAACGCGATTTTAGTAGATTTTGGCATCGCTAAAATTTTACATTCATCCGATAACATCACCAGCACTGGGATGTTACTCGGAACACCCGCTTATATGGCGCCCGAACAATGGAATAACGACCTGATTACACCCGCAACCGACCAATACGCCATTGCTGGTTTGTTATATTCGATAATCAGTGGCGAAGCGCCCTTCAAAGCCGATACCCCATTTGGTTATTTGAACGCACACATGAATTTTATGCCTCGTCCCATCCATACCATTCGTCCAGAAATTCCAATGGCGGTGACACAAGTGATTGAACGGGGCATGGCAAAAAATCCGGTAGATAGGTATCCGACTGTTGGGCAAATGGCAGAGGCGTTGCAATTGGCTATCGCTTCTGTCGCCAATAGCGGAATGCAAACCAATTTCACCATTTTTCCTGTCAAACAAATGCCATCAACGCCCTATTCACCTACACCACCTAAACAAACGCCATTAACGCCGTATTCACCCACACGTCCACATCAAACACCGTCCACACCCTATTCATCCACACCACCATATCAAACGCCGTCTACACCGTATTCATCAACGCCACCGTATCAGACACCATCGCAATCTTTTTATCCACCCCAACCACAAAAGACATCATCAACACTCGTGATTTTGCTCATAAGTATGATTATAGTGTTATTGGTGGGGGTGGGTATTTTGATAGTAGGACAGGGAGGGAATAATGGGTTATCTATAACAGATAAATCTGCTACCCCTGCGAATGTGGTTATGATTTTATCTGATACACCAACTACAACTCCTTCGGCGACCACGACACACACAGTAACTATCACATCCACACATACCAAAACGCCTACCCGCACAGCAACGATTACCAATACGCCAACACCACGCCCGACCTCTACTTTATCGCGCACACAATTGGCTCGCACACAAGCGGTAGTTGTTCAACTGACATTAGATGAAATTGGCACAGCAACCCAAGAAGCGGAGGATATTAACGCGACCATTCAGTATGTGATAAACGCATCCGCAACTGCCGATAGCTTGACCGAAACGGCGAATGCACCCACACCAACCAATACAGCGACCGCAACGGCAACACCGACCAAAACCGATACTCCTACCAACACGCCAACAGCGACCCGCACACCAACACCGAATCCAACCGCCACACACACATCTACACCCACGGCGACCCGTACCCCAAGCCCAACACCCACCCGAACACCGCGCCCAGTTGTTAGGGCGACGGCTACGGTGGCGTATGATAGCTTTGTTGCGACACGAAATAATGATTGGCAACCTGTGGAACGGACATTTGACGGGGTGGTGATGGTGCTTGTCCCAAGAGGCTGTTTTGAAATTGGCAGTCGTACCTCTCAGCGCGATTTTGCCGTATTATGGGGTGCAGAATATGACCAAATGACGGATGAATATCCTACCGCCCAAGTTTGCATAGATTACCCCTTCTGGATAGATAAATATGAAGTGTCCAATGGACAATTTTCCCAATTTGGCGGATACGCGGGGCGGTCATCTGAAACAACCCAAATCTACTATCCCAGAGCCAATATCACATGGTCTGAGGCGCAAAATTTTTGTCAATTGCGGGGCGGGAGTTTGCCCACCGAAGCGCAATGGGAATATGCTGGTCGTGGACCGAGTAATTGGTGGTTTCCGTGGGGAAATGACGAAAGCACCAGTTATGGGCGATATATGAATTTTTGTGATAGCAATTGTGATATTACAGAAGGTCGAAGTGCTGGTCTGAATGATAATTTTGTGGGTGCGTCGCCTGTTGGCTCATATCCAGATGGGGCTTCGTGGGTTGGTGCAGAAGATATGAGTGCCAATCTGAGCGAATATGTCTCTACATCGTATGTCACCCACAGCACAGGTGATGCCATAGACACACAGTCTAGTTTTACCCGTGTCGCTAAAGGCGGAAGCTACCGCACACAGGTCGCATTTACACGGTTAGCCTATCGTGGCTACTTAAACGAGACCGATTTTCAATCGCCAAGACATGGTTTTAGATGTATTTTGCCCTATGACGGATGAATCCAACACAATTAAGCGATGAGAAGAAAGATTCTATTTGTGTATTTTTAGTCGTTTAATTGCCTTTTGTGAGTGACATAAATAATGGTGTGTATGTGGCGTGGACTTTTGTGCCATCAGATAACACACAATTCACAGGTGAATTTTCTGCGGATATGCTTTGATTTGCCGATTGTAAAATTACTCCAATAATCTGATGAAATTCGGATTCATCTTGAAATGTATCTTGGCTCACATGCACTTGCCCATTTTTATGATATTCAATTTTGGTGGGGGTGATATGAATGGCAGTAATTGCAGAGTCTGCGAGGAGCGATTCTAATGGTCCAAAATTGTGTAGCATCATGAAAACCTCTTAACTATCTGGACGATGCCAAAAGCATATCATTTTTTTGCTTTCTAAGTCCATTACACTTGATTTTGATTGATTTACTGGTTGAAATAATCGGGTGTGCGGAGCAACAATAATACCGCATCGCGTTGTTCTTGGCTCAATTTGACCCCAAAGGCGGGCATAGCAGTTTGAGATACACCATTGTTGATAATCATCATAATATCGAGGTCTGGCAAGCTGGCAATGCGCTCGGTGGTGAGGGCAGGAATACCGGGCATCCCACTGGCATTACTGCTATGACACGATGAGCAATTATCAATGAAGGTTTTATATCCCAATTCAATCGGCGTGGTGACGACTGGCAACGGATTATTGAGCAGGTAGGTTGCTTTTTCATCGTATCCAATATGCCATGTGCCGATGAGGGGTGGGTTGAATGTATAATCGCCAAAAAACTTAACAGTACAACTGCCAATAGTTATCTCAAATTGGGCATTCTCTGAATCCTTAAATAGAATATTTTGCGCCGAATCAAATGTGACTTTGCACCCATTTTTCACCACCAATTCTAGGGCATTTTCTGGCACATTGGTCGGATAGAGGATAATCGTCCCTGCAATGCTTTTATCCCGATTGATGTCTATGGTCAAATTCATGGCGGGGTAGGGTTTACCATCGGGGGTTACAAATTCTTTGCCTGTCCAGCGCCCAATTTCGGGGACAATTAAAATGGTGCGACTTGACAAGCCAAAGGTGAGCAAAATGCCAAAAAAAAAAAAAAAAAATGTGAGTTGCCCCATAACATTTTTAGAATTCATCAATTATATCCTCATTGCGTATCTCAAATATGAGTAAGGGCGCAACCGTGTGCGCCCTCATAACATAGGTGTAGAAAAATCACTACATCTGGGGAATTAGAAATTCATTTCACGGATGGCGGTGGCAATTTCGTCATTGGTGGCGGTGCCAAGTTCAATCCATTCAAAACCAAGTACATGGTCATTGCCTGTGCCACCGGTTTGGGTGATTTTGGCGGCATAGAGTGTACCCGCAGACAAATCGCCTTCGGTGCTGGCAACAAATTTGAAGAACATCACATTGCCACCATCATCACCGAAATAAACAGTTTTGTTATCTGGGGCAACAGCAGAATTTTCGTGGCTACGGCGACCCATTGCATAATGTTTGGTGACGACTGTACCTTCTTCGCTGGGGGCAAGTTCGACAACCCAACCATAATCATAAGGATTGGCTTGTGTACCCAAATAGGTGGTCATGCTTTCAACATTGACCAAATCGCCTGCAAATGGTTCATATTCTTCGCTGGTCAAGCCTGTGTTCCATGGGGTGACGGTAGAACCGCAGTTTGTCCATGTGCCATAAATGGCGCTGAAATCTACCATTTCGCCACTGTTTACGGTCCATGCCATTTCGGTATAGGACAAGGACAATTCCATCACACCACCGGGCGCACCTTCGTAATTGACATACAGGGTGCCTTCTGTTTCTTCTGCATTGGTGGGCAACCACATAATGCCATCGGGGTCGTTGCTCACAAACATCAATTCGCCAGCGACTGTATAAATGCCACCGACAACTTGACTATCATTGGCGGGGATTGCATCACCAGAGGTCGCCAAAACTTGAATTTCACCAGCCGCCACACCGACAACCATTTGGGCATCGCCTGTGGGGACTTCGAGGGATTCAAAATCATCGATGTTGGCATTGAAACCATTCACAGCGATGACTGTTCCCGCATTGAATGGGGCGGTATTGGTTTCATCGGGGTGTTGGTTGCTGAAGAACATACGACCAGTAGGGCTGATATGTAAACCAGTCACTTCGGCACCCATAGGGACATAACCAAAGCGTTTGAGTGAACCATCGGCGGGGTCATAAACCCAAATCATGTTATTGACATGACGACCAGAATCTTCAGAAATCCACAAACGACCACGACCATCCAACGCCAAACCATCTGGGTTGGAGATGTTGTTCACATCACAAGGATTTTCTGCGCCATCGGTGAAGGGACCACCAACGACCAAGGGTTTCAATTCAGACAAGTTATAGTCGGCATCGAGGTCGCCCACATAGACGATACCACAACGATTTTCATCCACAGAGATTTCGCCTTCGCCATCGGTCATGGCGCCAGTGATGTCGCTCATGGTGATGTAATATTTGTTGTTCACGGGGTCAATGACAACCCATTCCATCTTGTTCAATTCGGCGGTAGCGCCCACAGAAGCGCCATAGGCACGACTTTCTAAAAATGCGGCATAAGGATGGTCAAGCGGAATTTGAGTGGTGCTTTCTTGCGCGGAACTGCTGATGCTGATGACCAAAACTGCCATCAACGATAAAACAAGTAAAAAGCGTTTCATATTCGTGGTGCCTCCTAATGGCTTAAAAACGAATGTGCATTTTGTCCGCAAGTTGGGACACCACTACCTTAACGCCAGTGTGTTACATGACGGCGTATTTCACATGAATTTTGAGTTAATCTATTTCTAATTTTCAGTGATGATTTAATGCGAAGCCCTAACGGATGGTTATTTGAACTACTACAAAATATGGCACATAATTTAACAGTTTTAATATTCCCTATGTGAGCAATAGCCATGATAGGATGTGCTATAATGGGGATTGTCGTCCATGTCCATACCATGAGGTGATATTTTATGTCGCATATATTCATCAGCTACAGCCGAGAAGATATTGAATTTGCAAGGCATATTCGGGCGCAATTAGAGTCTGAGGGGTATCGGGTATGGATGGATGAACAACGCCTGCACCCGGGTAGCGATTGGTGGGATGAGATTGAACGCAATATCATCACCTGTAGCGCTTTTGTGATTGTGATGTCGCCCAATTCTGCCAATTCCAAGTGGGTAAAGCGCGAGATTTTGATGGCAGAAGATAACAACCGACCCATTTTTCCTATATTAACCGCAGGCAAAGTTTTCGGAAGATTAGCTGATTTGCAGGCAGAGGACATGACTGGGGGCATCACTGCCAAGTTATCTGCCCGTTTTTGGACGAGTTTGGCAGGGCTAATTAATCCACAACCCCGACGATTAGCCATTCACATTAAACAAGATGATATTACCAAGATAACCGCCGATGTGTTAATGCTCAAATATACTAAAAGTTTTTTGGGTGCAAGTATGCGCGTTTTCAATGTCTTACAAAATGCGGGTGCGCCTATCAATACATCTGAATTAACACAGATGGGCAGTTATCAATTATTAGAGACAAAAAATGCGCTTGCATCCCCATTCGTCTTATATGTATCAACACCTCACCCGCGTCAATTCAAATATGCCGATTTAACGACATTTATGAAGCGGGCATTTCATATTTTGAAAGAGCAATCGCCTCATGCCCAACACATTGCTACCACGATTCATGGTGTTAAATTTGGGATGGATGAGCGCGAAGCCTTTATCACGCAACTAAATGCTATTTTAGAGGCGTTTTCTGTGGGTGATGTGCCGTCTGGGTTGGCGCAGTTGAGTATCATTGAGAATGATGCTGGTCGGATGGCGCGGTTGATAGAGATTGCCGATGAATTTACAAGTAATTTGGAGAATATTAAAACGGCGGATGACGAAAAGGGTGTATATCAACTGACTGTGGGCAAACCAACATCCACCACCACTATGCCGATTGTATCGGATGCCAAACCCTATATTTTGGCGCTTATGCCACCTGATGATAGTTATGATGATTCATTTTATTATGGAATCCAACGCCCCACACATGCCTATGGTTTATTATGTGAGCGTGAATCGGCAGAATTTACTATCGAAACACCGCTTGATGTCGAAAATTTGCAAAATCGGATAGAAGGGGCGAGAGGGGTGATTATCCATTTGGATAACAAGCCACTCACGCCCGATTTTGCGCTTCAAATTGGATGTGCATGGGGCGCAAAACGCCCCACATTATTTATCTCTCAATCAGATAATCAATACCCGTTATTGCCACATGATGCCATCCTCACTTATAAAAAAATTTCTGAGCTAGAAAGCATGATTGCCGATTATCTGAAATCGGTGATGTAGATTATTCCGTTTGTATCTTCCTTTGGCGCGGGATACCAATCAACAAAGCAATCGGACCCAGCAACAATAACCACATGGCGACATCTAAGCCTGCGCGTTCTGCCACCATGCCCACTGCAAGCGGGATAAATCCGCCAAAAAACCCGACAATATTGCCAATCGTTAATTCCGCAGAGGCACTATTATCGGGTAGGGTGGTGTAGATTTGTCCTTGCAAAATGCTATACCATCCTGCATTGAAGAATCCCAGAACACCCAACAATATCAATTTAATTTCCAGCGATGGCACAAGCAGAAAGGTTGGATAGATGATAAATGTCAGCCCCGCGCTAAACCGCAGATAGGTGAGACCATTCACCCGTTCAAGTAGCGGAATGAGCAAAAAGTCGCCAATCAAGCCGATACCTGTCCAAACTGTCACCGCAATTGCCGCCTCTGTTTCGGTTTTGCCCATCACATCCACAAAGTACAATGCCAAATATGCCAATAAAATGTCGAGCATCAAATCAGAAAATTCGAGCAAGGTATACCAGCGTAACACCTCTTTTCGGCGTAATTGCGAGAGGGCATCTTTTAGTCCTTCGCGGAATGACCAATCTTCATCATCATTGCTCCCCTGAATGGCTTCTTGGGGGGCTTTGCCTGTGGCATAATGCCAAATGACGATGGATAACGCGCCTGCGGCTAACACGGCACATAAAACGAACATCGCACGCCAATCACCCCAAATGCCAAAGACGATACTCCCGCCAACCACACCAAGCGACCCCGCAAATGTCCAACGTGCCATATTTTGTTGATGCCGATTCGGTTCAATATCCATCAAAATGGCTTGACTGAGGGTGACGAATCCGCCAGAGGACGGAAAAAAGAGGATGAATGACAAGAGGAACATGCCAAAACTTTTACTGATGGCAGACAGGGTACAGGCGATAACAAACCCAACCCCGCTACCCATCACAATCCACTTTCTGCCTTTACCATCACCCCAAATCCCAAATATCATCTCAATAAAAATAGCGATGGTATTGGGGATGGTGAATAGTAACCCGATTTGGTCGTAATTCATCCCCAAATCATCCCGAATGAATGGGGTGGCGGCATGGTGCATCCCAAATACAAATTCATCAATAAATTCGATGACCAACAACACAAACATAAATAGTGTCATGCGACGGGTATGTCGCATCACCGACTTACGAAACATAGTGCATTTTCCTTTCGTGATAGGGAATATAACAAGATGGATACCCCAACGCAAAAAACGCCATGAAAAAGAGGCTTTTCATAGCGTATTTTTGACCAATATTCAGTTAGGGGTTTATTGCATCAACAGCCGCCTCTGCAAAGGGGTGGCGTGTGCATTTGGGTTAATGTATCCATTTCTCTAATATATCACAATTTTATGGCGAAAAATATTTTAATTTGTCTAAAATTGAAATGAAATCTGGCTCAGATACGGTATAATTAAAAAAACCTAACCGATTTAATACGAGGATAATGATGACTGCTCAAATCGGCAATCGGTACATATTGCATGAAACGATTGGTGTGGGGGGAATGGGGACTGTTTATCGTGGAACAGATACCCAAACCCAACAAGCTATCGCCATCAAGCAACTCCGCCCCGAAATCCTTACATCCGAGACACTCTCGCGTTTTCGGATGGAGGCAGAAGCCTTACACCAACTGAACCATCCTAATATAGTCAAAGTATTCGATGCTATCGAAGAAGATAATCATTATTATTTGGTGATGGAATTGGTAACAGGTGGCAACCTTGCCGATTTGTGTAAAGAACCGATGCCATTAGAACGTATTTTGCTCATCGCATTAGAATTATCAGATGCGTTGGCGCGGGCGCATCATCTAAATATCATCCATCGAGATATTAAACCTGCCAATATTTTGCTCGCTACAGATGGCACACCACGTCTCACCGATTTTGGTGTGGCGCGGATGATGAATAATCCGCAAAAACTAACTGATGAGAATCTGGTTGGCACACTCAATTATATGAGTCCAGAGACTTTACAAGGGCAGGCACAAGATACTCATTCCGATATTTGGTCATTTGGGGTGGTTCTATTTGAGATGCTCATCGGTAAGTCCTTATTTGATAGACCGAGTATTTCTGCCATCATCAGCACCATTTTAGCCGACCCATTGCCCGATTTAGAACACATTCGCCCCGATTCACCGATTGATTTAATTGATTTGGTGTATCGGATGTTAGAGCGCGACCCACTTCAACGGATTCGCACCGTGCGGATGATTGGCGCAGAACTGGAATTAATTCTCAAAGGGATTCCACGTACCCCATCGCGCCCTCTCACGGTGCCATCGTTTACCAATTGGGGCGAAGATACCGCATTACCGAATGCGATTCGGCATAACATCCCCACACAAACCACATCATTTGTTGGGCGGGAACGCGAAATTAACGATGTGGTGACGATGCTCACCACCCCAGATAACCGCCTCATCACGATTATCGGATATGGTGGTATGGGAAAATCGCGTTTATCGTTGACTGTGGCAGACCAATTCATTCAACCATCAGACAAAACACAATTATTTGGGAATGGCGTATTTTTCATTGAACTCGCGCCGATAAAATCACCAGATGCGATTTTAGATGCGACCATCTCTGCTTTACAAATTCCATTCACCAACACCGCACCACGCTCCCAATTATTGAATTACCTCAAGGCAAAACACGCTTTGTTGATATTTGATAACTTTGAACATCTTTTAGATGGAGCAGATTTATTAGCAGAAATCCTCACCACCGCACCGCATGTTAAAATTTTAGCTACTTCACGCGAGCGCCTTAATTTGAGCGCAGAAAAAGTATTTGTATTAGAGGGAATGCCATTGCCCGATGTTCATTCTATACAAGATATTGAATCGCAAGAGGCAACACGCTTATTTTTACAATCGGCAAAGCGTGTGAGTCCGCAATATGTCCTCAATATACATGATATGCCACTGGTGCGCGAAATTTGTGAATTGGTTTATGGGATGCCGTTGGGGATTATCCTTGCGGCTACATGGCTCGAAAACCTCACTTTAGCCGAAATTGTGACAGAAATGCGCCAAACATTAGATATTCTCGAAGCCGAAATCCGTGATATGCCCGTCCGCCACCGCAGTATGCGAGCCACATTTGAATATTCGTGGGATTTGCTCACATCGGATGAACAAGCGGTATTCGCACGATTTTCGGTGTTCAAAGGTGGATGCACCCGCCATGCCGCCCAAGCGGTT
Source organism: uncultured Chloroflexota bacterium (assembly GCA_937942935.1). GTDB lineage: Bacteria > Chloroflexota > Anaerolineae > Aggregatilineales > Phototrophicaceae. Next base: position 13,447 of record CALDGT010000427.1, read on the forward strand.
ACGGGGGCATCACTTCGCATATTAAATAGCTTGGTGAATAAATCGTTCCTCAAACGTGATGCAGATGGTCGGTATACCATTCATGAACTCATGTGCCAATATGCGACTGAAAAATTAAAATTAGATGACCCCATCCACGAAAAACATGCCGATTATTATATCCATTATTTGCATGAACGTGAGGCAGAATGGTTTGATAACCGTCAGATGAAGATGAAAGCCGATGTGGATGCCGATTTTGATAATATTCGTCATGGATGGTCATGGTGTGTGCAACATCGGCGGATTCATGGGTTGTCTAAGGTGGTTAGAGGGCTATTCAGTTGTAGAGTTATGTCTGATAACCCTGCATTTTTTGATAAATTATTTCAAGAAGTTGCACCGATTTTGGATATACATCCGATTTTGCCCGATAATCGAGAAGATGCCATTTGTTTACCGCTTTTATATATTATAGTTGGGGCGATAAGCCATTCTATAGATTTTCTGAGTGAAGATAGTGATGATGTTCAATTGATAGATGCTGGTGTGCGTATGATTCGCCAATTGAATACCCCTCGTGAATGTGCTTTTGCGCTCTCACTTGCTGGTGTTAATTATGGTCGTATCAAGAGTCGCAGAGAAGAAGGGGAGTCTCTTATAAAAGAAGCCATAGCATTGCTAAGACAGTCGAACCAAAAAGCCGATTTAGCGTATGCTGTGAGTCATTTAAGTGACTTTGAACACTATCAAGAAAGCATACAACTTGCTGAAGAGTTAGGGGATTTGTATTTACAAGCCTATAGTCAGTTGAAGTTAGGTCAGAAATTATATATTGAGGTTGATATAGAAAGTGGCTTGCGATATTTGCGTGCGTCATTGTCATTATTCCATCAAATTAAATCACAACGCGGTATTTTAACGTGTTCAAACCTCTTATTTGATGCATTATTGGACAATGGTGAGTTAGCTAGTGCTACAGTCGTTATGAATGAACAATTAAAATTGGCTTTAGATATTGGGTTTCCATTTGGGACTGCGACTACTTATTGGTTTGCGGCATTTGATAGACGAGCCAATGGTTTATATGAAGAAGCCGAAGAACTGGCACAAAAAGCCCAAGATATAGGAATGACGATTATGGAAAACCAATGGCATTTAGCAAATATGTGGGAGAATTTAGGGGAAATTTCTTTTGCACAAGGTCGTTATGACAAAGCCTTAGAGCGATATCAGAAGGCGTTAGCTCTGGGTGAGGCAGAAAATCTTGGTGATACCATCGCTCGTTCTAAACAGTTAATTGCGGATGTCTATTTGGTGCAAAATCGCCCTAATGATGCACTGCGCTATTATAAAGAGTCGTTAGCATTTTTTGCGGATTTTGAAGACCACATGCAAAATCAATTTATGATTTTAAGGTCTCAAATTGGTTTAAGTGGTGCGGAACGAATGCTAGGCAATGATGCCCAAGCCTTTGACTGGTTATATCAGGCGCTCACGATTATACAAAAAACCAAACACAATTCCCTTCTCATGCAGGCATTACTTGAATTGGGGCGCTGGCATTTGGCGCAAGGGGATAAATCCCTCGCGCACTATTTTGCTCAATTGGTGATAGATAGCCCACAAACATGGGCAGAAATCCGCGATTTAGCCCGTGAGTTATTGGCAGAATTGGCATAAGGGCGGGGATTGCCCGCCCACATCATGCCGTTATCACATCTAAAATGTGCAATTTGCCCCTTTCTAATTGCCACACTTCTCCGCCGAATTGTTGAATAAACCGTCTATCATGCGAGGCGGCGATAATGGGCATTGGGAAGGCTTTGAGCGCCGTTTCAAATTCTTCTAGCACATCAAAACTGATGAAATTGGTCGGCTCATCGAGTATCAATAAATTGGCACGGCTCGCCATCAATCGCGCCAATTGCAATTTGCGCCCCTGACCACTGCTCAAATTCCCAACACGCTTTTCGAGGTCATCATATAAAAATAACCCCGATTGGAGCAACATCGCTTTGAGTTGTTGCACATCTCCTTCTAGCCCGTCCAGATAAGCATCTAGCAGGGTCATTTGCGGATGAAAAACGGTGTTTTCTTGGTCAAGATAGCCGATTTTGGCTTGTGGGTGAAAACTAATTAGTCCTATATCTGATGATTCAAATCCCATTAGAATTTTGAGCAGGGTAGATTTCCCTGCGCCGTTTTCGCCAATGATGACCACACGACTATGCTCATGTAAATAAAATGTCACATCATCCAAAACCACGCGCCCGTTATAAGATTTGGATACACCTTCCACCGTGAGCGGATATTTTCCGCCGAGCGCCAATGGCGATAAATCTGCCCGAAAGACCAATGGCTTGGGTGGGCGCGGAATAGGGTTTTGCTCAATTCGTTTGAGTCGTTCTTCTGCGGTGCGAATTCGTTTCGATACGGTGTTGGCATGGGTGGCTTTTTTGATATTGACCACAAATTTATCGCTATCGGTATGCGCCCGATAATTATCATTTCGGTCTCGGTCTTCAGTGTATCCCCTGCTCCCCCGGT
>CALDGT010000428.1 GCA_937942935.1 uncultured Chloroflexota bacterium
GATTTTGAGCGTGAATCAGTTTGCATTTTTAGCATTTGTGTGACACCAGTTCGCCCACTAACAGGTGTTTGGAGTGTTTCACCTTTACGGGTTTGAATGGCATTTTGCCAATAGGTGACAGCACGATTTAACTCATCTTGAGAAATAGCACACACCTCTATTGGTGTGGCTTCTTCACCGACCAGCACGAATGCGTCTATGAAACGCATCAATGATCCATGGAAATTTTCGATTTTTTCTGGATATTTACCAGCAGAGTTACGACTCAAGATTTTTATCGGGAATTTTGCCTGTAATCGGCTTGGAACATGGGTATTATCCAGTTGTGCCGCAGTCATAAGGACATGAATCCCAATCTTTGCCCCATCTTCAAGTAGAGATTGAACAAGTGGAATCCAACGGTCTTTCGATTGCATCCAACGTTCATCAGAGACCGAATCTATCACCAAAATAATACGCGGTAGTGATGGTTTCTGATTTCCACGTAAATGATTATTATAGGCATCTAATGTGGTGACATTTGCCTCAGAAAATCCAGCCCGTCGCCGTTCTGCTTCTTTGATGAATCCATCAATCAGTTTAATGCCGTCTTCTGGTTCACTCATCATCTTGCCCAGTAGATGAGGCACATTTAGCACAGGCTTAAGCAGATTAGCACTTTCTCCTGCGACAGCAATCCTCACTTCAGTTGGGGTGTTAAGCAAGGTTAGCAAAAAGAGCATATTTTGTAATACATGAAATTTTGCTCCTTCTGTCCCAATGAGCAAAATTCCATCCAACGTTGCCAAATCATATAATACCAATTGTTGCGCCAGCGTATTACCAAGAATCATCGCCAATGTAGATGGATTATCCCTGTACGCATTGCGGAGCATCAACCGTCGTAGATTGAGTGGTGTATGACTCTCTGTGCGGAGCAAAATACCGACCGCATCAGTATTATCAGGCGCACTAGGCATAAACCCTAATTTCCACTGACGATTTTCTTCTGCCAATTGTCCCAGACTTTTGCGGATTTCATTTGGGGTAACAGTTCGCCGATTGCCAATTCGCCCAATTGTTTCGGGTTTAGCGACAAAAAGAATGTATGATGGTGTTGGTAACACGTCAATAATTTTGATAGGTGTTTCTAAATCTGCTAATTTCGTTTGGAGCAGATTCATCTGCTCGCGGATGTCTGCCTCAGACAAAGGCATACCACCACCCTGCTCCAAAATATCAGCAATGGTGGGGGTAAGCCAATGGTTATCATCCACACGACTAAACAATTGTGGCATGAGATTTATCCTTTGCGATAACAAGATTAACGCACATCGCCTATAATAATAACTCAGATTTTGTAATAGCACCAAAGGATTTCGTGTGATGAAATTGCAAGTATTATGTTGGATATTGTTTGGATTACTTCTCATTTCTATTGTTGGCTGTGGTGGCATACAAGAAAATGAGAATCTGACCTCATTATTCGTACTCACTCCCATCCCAACTAATTTTGTAGAAGGAGATTGTGAAGACCCTGCGATTTTAGAAAATTGGATACAAACATTGGTATTTAATCAAACAGAGTTTGATAATTTCTTAAATAATGCAAACGGGAAATCGCGCACAGAGCTATATCGTATGGCACAGGATTTGAATGAAGCCGCGCTGACTGTTGCGACAATACCTATCTTATCGTGCGGAGAAGATGCCTATAACCTAACGATTGCCGCTATGGAACAAACTCTTTCTGCTATCGGAGCTTATATCAACGCCGAGCGTCAAGATTTAGAAGTGATACTACTTAGTTCAAAACGCAACTTTGAAACATCAACTCAAGCACAGTTATTGGTTATTGAGCAATTGGAAACACTTTATCGGGCTGAAGATACCGCCACCCCATAAAATCAAAAACCCTATCTGCATGATAGGGTTTTTGGGGTTATTGTCGGGGTATCCAGATTCGAACTGGAGGCCTCTTGCACCCCATGCAAGCGCGCTACCGGGCTGCGCCATACCCCGTTGGTATGATGAATGAAAGTATAATGGATGGATGCCAAAATAACAAGCCTACATTTCATCTAAAGCGTAGGTTAAGCAACGGTTGACGTGCCTAGCCCTCTTATATACACTCATACTTTATGAATACATCTCAATCAAATCCAAAACCGTTCTTTCGCACGATTGCTCAGATTTTACGTAGAAACACATGGCTTGGCATTCCTATCTATGTGATTATTCGTTTCTTTCGCCCTAAATATTCATTAGGCGCTGTCGGTGTAATATTTAATTCACAAAAACAAGTCTTATTGGTCGAGCATGTTTTTCACCCTAAAACCCCGTGGGGATTACCGGGAGGGTGGACAAATCGCAAAGAAGACCCTTCACAGACGGTTATCCGCGAATTACATGAAGAATTGTCTGTTCATGTGACTATTGAACGGGTAGTATCTGTTCAGGTGTTACATAATCATGTTGATGTCGCTTATTTATGTCATACTACAGACCACATCGGCAAACTGAGTGATGAACTGTTGTCATATCAATGGTTTGATATAGATAAAATGCCCCGTATTTTAAGTTTTCACTTTCTGGCTATTCAGCAAGCAATAGAATTTATTTGATGGAGTTTTAATTATGGCAACTTCTACGATGGCTTCTCGCAGAAAAAAGCGTCGCCCATTTTTTTTACGCCTGTGGGTGATTTCGGTTGCTTTGCTAATTGCCTCCTCTGGCTTATTTACATACGAATTATTGGCATTTAGTCAAAGCGCTAGTCGGCTCGCGCCGAATTTAGTTGTTGGCGATATTGATGTGAGCAATCTAACACCCACCGAAGCGCGTGTTTTGTGGGAACGCGCCTATGCACAACCAGTTATTTTATATTATGGCGATAGCCCAATTGTTTTAGACCCTTCTGTGGTTGGATTCCGCCCGAATATCCAAACAATGCTTGCATCAGCTCAAAATATCAATACGGCGCTGGGAAGTTTTTGGGAAAGGTTTTTGCAATATTTGACATTACAAGAGACCACTCAACCCGTGAATATTCCCCTCTCAGCCGATTTTCAACGGGGTTTATTAGAAGAATTTCTACGCGATATATCATCTCGTTATGACCGCCCACCGGGTGAACCCGGATTTGATGTGGCAACGCTTACCACATTCGATGGTCAAGAAGGATTTGCATTAGACATTCCGCAAGCCATGCAATTAGTCGAATCTGCACTCAGAAGCCCTGTTAATCGGACTGTAATTTTGCCAATTGGCGGTGCATCATCCAATAAACCAACCCTAAAAACCTTACAAAGTCTAATAACTGCCTATTTTGATTCGCAAGGATTTATTTATGATGGCGTATCAACCATTGGTTCTGTTTTTGTGATGGATTTACGAACTGGTGAAGAAATTAACTTATTAGGTGATGTTGCATTTACAGCCGCTAGTACCGTTAAATTGCCTATTATGCTCAATTATTTTAGGTATCAGAATAATGAGCCAACACAAGAAGAGGCATGGTTATTGGCGCAATCTTTATTGTGCAGTCGAAATTCTTCATCGAATTTATTGATGGAAATAACTGGTGGCGGAAATGTCTTTAATGGTGTGGCACAGGTCACAGAGACAGCACAATTTTCTGGTGGAAGAAACACTTTTTTATCGGCTCGTCTCATTGAAGGGGTTGCTGGAGAACAATTGGGTTCTATCTCTGTACCGCCAACATCGCCCAATATTGGATATGATACTAAACCAGACCCTTATAACCAAACTACAACAGAAGATATGGGGTCGTTGCTCTCGATGGTTTATGATTGCGCGAACTATGGCTCTGGGCTTATTACAGCCTTTCCAAATGGTGAATTTACTCAAAATTAATATCGCCAAATGTTAGAATTGATGAGTGCTAATGATTTAGAACGTCTTTTACAAGGTGGTATTCCACAGGATGTTCGCATTTCTCATAAAAA
>CALDGT010000429.1 GCA_937942935.1 uncultured Chloroflexota bacterium
TTAGCAAAAGCGAGAATTTCCTCAAAATGAGATTCATACGCTGTGCCATGTTCCAAAATACCGACCAAAACACCCGCCATAAAGGAATCTCCTGCGCCTGTGGTATCTATTGCCAGAACGGGATAACCCTTATGGTCAGCGATTTTCTCTGTGCGGGTATACGCCATAGACCCATTTGCCCCGCGTGTGATGAGGACAAGTTTTAGATTGGGATAGGCATCAAATAATGGTTGAATATCTTCTTTTCCGACCAAAAAGACCAATTCTTCTTCGCTGAGTTTTATAATATCGGCATATCCCATGCCCAAAAACATCCCTGCTTTGGCGCTCTCTGGAGAATCCCATAGGGCGAGGCGCAGATTGGGGTCATAAGAGATAAGCGCCCCGTTTTGACGGGCAATTGTTGCCGCTTGAAGTGTGGCAGAACGACTAGGCTCAGTGATGAGTGTAATGCTCCCAAAATGGAAAATCTTGGCACTCGATAGCACTTGAATATCAATATCTTGGGGTTGATACAACATATCGGCGCTTGGATGCCGATAAAAAACAAAACTACGCTCACCACCCTCTGCCAATGAAACAAAGGCTAGGGCAGTGCGGGCAACACCGCTAAAGCGTAAGCCATCTACATTGACACCATCTATATGAAGCACTTCCGCCAAATAATGACCAAATGGGTCATCCCCGACTTGTCCCAAAAAGGCGCTCGGATATCCCAAACGGCGTACTGCTACTGCAACATTTGCAGGAGCGCCCCCCGCCGCCTTCTGAAACCCAGAGACATCTCCCACCAACTTGCCCGCTTCTTGTGCCACAAAATCAATGAGCAATTCACCTAAGCAAACAACCGTCATACTCATCATCCTTTATGATTCTCTGATAAAATCGAATGTCCCTGCAATTTTCAATAATGTGGACTCATATAACAATATCTGACCCACTGGTGCGCCAAATAACATTGAAGCAAACCCGCTATCATCTTCATCATAGACTACAATGATAATCACCTCTACCACTTTTTCTCCTTTGGTGAGTGTCCCATCGGTGATGAGACCATCGCGCCCATTGATAGTGAATGGTTCATTTCCTTTGAATTGTGCTTTGACATCCTGATAGCGCGTTAATTGCGACCGACTGGTAGACATAACAGAATCAAGATTGCGTTCCCATGAATTGGGAATACTATCGGCATCTATGGCGGCGATAATCCCTGCCATTTCACCGTGTCTGAGCGAAAAAATGTCTACATCCCAAGCCCCAAGTGCATTTTGCCGATTTGCCATCGTGATTTCGCCACTACTCCCCACCCGCGCCAGCCATGGATTCGGATATGAGAAACGCATCACACGTCCTTGAAAATCGGTTGCGCTCACACTGCTTGAGGGTTCAATATCAGGGACGATAATAGGCTCAGATGGGTCTGGTGGAATATCACACGAAGCCAGAACCCCTGCGAGCAATATTATCAACACCAGATAGATCGATTTGTGCATGATTATTGTCCTAATGGTAAAAAGGTGATTGTGCCAGACATACGGCGGATAGTCGCCATGGCATTTGTTGCTTTGCCTGTAGTTGTGTAATAAATTACCACACCATACGCATCGCCAATATCTGCAACTGCAATCCCAACATCCACCACAATTTCATTGAGGGTTTGTGTGCCTATACCACTCATGCCAGAACGTGAATTTTCTGTGAAGGCTTCACGATTTTTGAACACAGTCCCCAAACGATTTTCGTATAAGGTTAAAACCGCATCCAATGATGTGACTTCGCCGCCCTTAGGGATTGCAAACACACCACCAGCGACTTGTTCCCCCGCCACGGCAGAATTGCGTAAATAGGCTTCTAACCCTTGTGGGTCATTTGAGAAGGCGATGATGCCGACTTGAATATCAATCACCCATTTTTCAGAGTAAGAGACAGAGTACCCTCCATAAACATTGGCTGTCTGAGCCGTTTTGTTCAAATTCACAGGTGGCGCACAGGCGGCAAGGGTTAACAAGATGATGAATGTGGCTAAAAGTCGTTTCATGATTACCATCCTCACTTATGGTTAGTTTAGAGATAAGTGTACTTGAGTTAGCGATGAGTATCAATATTTTGGGGCTGTCGGTTGTGGATTCGGTTTCGTGTGGAGTATAATAAAAATTATCTAAATCTTTTTTGATTCAATAAAGTAAGTGCAGAATGTATAACTTATCTACACCTGTCGTTTTTCTAATTTACCGCCGACCAGACCTCACTCAGCAGGTCTTTAATGAAATTGCTAAAGCCAAACCTAAGCAATTGTTCGTGGTGGCAGATGGTCCCAAAAATCCAGAAGATATGCCTCGTTGCCAAGCGACTCGTGCTATTATTGAGCAGGTCAATTGGGATTGTGAGGTTAAGACCAATTATGCCGACCAAAATATGGGTTTACGCAAGCGCATTTCGAGCGGACTGAATTGGGTTTTTGAACAGGTTGAACGGGCGATTATTTTAGAAGATGATTGTGTCCCACATCCCACATTTTTTCGGTTTTGCGAAGAACTTTTGGAAAAATACAAAGATGATGACCGTGTGATGAATATTAGCGGAGATAATTTTGGGTATAATAAACATCCACGAGGTGTCAAATATAGCTATTATTTTTCATCTTTTGCCAATATTTGGGGATGGGCAACATGGCGACGTGCTTGGGCAAAATATGATGCAGATATGCTTACATGGAGCAATCCTAATATCCGCCAATCTGTTTTATCCCAATTCCCAACGAAATTGGAACGTGATTATTGGGAGAGATTATTTGATTTAACTACGGCTGGTCAAATACCAAGTTGGGCATATCCTTGGATGTATACCTGTCGTGTATATAATGGCTTATGTATTATTCCATACACCAATCAAATTACCAATATCGGTGTAGCAGTTGAAGCAACTAATACGAAAGACCCTAAAAATCCACGCGCAGATTTAGCAACTTATGATATACAATTTCCACTTATTCACCCACAGACACAACAAATCAACCTCAAACGAGACCGAAGGATGGGGTACTTTCTGGCAAGTCAGTATACATTACCTTATCGTGCCTTATATAAGGCAAAATATCTATTGAAACGTCTTATGAAAAGAATCCGCAACAATGGTTAATAATTTTAACCCACTGGTCACAATTATCACGCCCGTTTATAACAGTGCCATTTATATTGAAGATTGTATTCTATCGGTATTGAATCAGACCTATCCCAACATAGAATATATTATCATGGATGGTGGGTCTACGGATGGCACACAAGCCATTGCCCAAAAATATGCCGATAGGCTTACCCTCATCAGTGAAAAAGATAATGGGCAAAGTGATGCTATCAACAAGGGGTGGAAACGGGCAAAAGGGGAGATTGTCGCATGGCTCAATGGTGATGATTTGTATTTGCCCGATGCTGTCGAAAAAGCGGTGAATTATTTGCAAAATCACCCCGAAACGGCTTGGGTTTATGGATGCGCCCAATTTGTAGATGAGCAGGGTAAACCGAATCATTATCGCTATCCCATTTTCGATTGGGATTATGAAAAATTAGCGACCTTTGCGTGTTATATTGTTCAACCGACTGTTTTTTTGCGTCGCACCATCATGGATGAGTTTGGGTATATTGATGAGCAGTTGCATTTTGGCATGGATTATGAATACTGGTTGCGGATTGGCAAAAAATATCCCCCAAAATTTGTGTCAGATATTCGGGTGATTGTCAAGATTTTTCAGGAGACAAAATCACGCAGTGGTGGCTATAAACGCCTTAAAGAAATTGAGGCGATGTTAGCAAAATATGGCTATCATGATTTGCCGAGTACCATGCACCACCAATGGGTAGAGGCGATGTTGGATAATATGGTGTTGCATATTCGCAAAGGGCAATTTAAGGCAATAGGTGCAGATTTTCGTGGGTTACGGCGTTATCCATCGTATGTGGTGCGGGGGACTGCCAAGTGGCTTTTGAAAAATATCATGCCACTGGCAGTCGAAAAACGTTTACGGCGTTGGTTTGTGAGACCTACAAAATCTCATCCAGATGCTGTATGCTGATGAGATTAGAGATGGGCTGGCAAATAATAAAATGCAAAGCCCAACATTACAAATACGCCCAACAACATTGCACCTTCTAGCCAATTGCTTTCGGCATCTTGGGCGATGAATGCGGCGATAATAGATGCGCCGATGAGGGCAATCAGTTCAAATTCGTTGAATACGAGTAACAAGGGGTTGCCCATCAAAACGCTGATGAAGGAAACCGAAGTACCACGGAACCTCAAGGACTTCATGGAGAACATCCTGTACGTTGGCATCGTGGGCGAGGTGCTGGGCATCACGCGGGAGGCCTTGCGGGAAGCGGTGGATCTGCAATTTGTTGGTAAGCCGGAAGTGGCCAAATCCAACTACGACATGATCATGCGTGGCTATGACTGGGCAGCGGCCAACCTGGAGAAAAAAGACCGCTATTTCGTG
>CALDGT010000430.1 GCA_937942935.1 uncultured Chloroflexota bacterium
CAAAAGCCGTTCATGTAAGGCTCTCCAGTCCTCACTCTTGAGGACTTCCCGAACTGTTTCGAGATCATCTCCGATAGCTTCTGCCAAGATTTGGCGCGATGGTTCACGGCTATATACCGTATACCACGCCCATGTGGGTTTAATCCCTAACCGATTCACACCCGGTAGCCACTCGCGCACGACAAATTCAAAATATTCTTGGTCTTGCCCAGATTTAATATCCCATTGCATCAATAACTTGACATTCATAACGCCTATACCTTTCGGCTCACTTTTTATGCTTGTGGCTTCAAGACGATGACTTGTGGTTGTTCTGGCATAGCATTGGTCACACGTAAAGAATCATCTTCTTGAACTTTGCTAACGCCCATCTCTTTCAAGAATTTTTCTACTGGGTCAAGGTTATGTTGTAAACCATCTAGTGCGTAGTGCATCGGCACAATATAGCTTGGTTCTAACAACGAAATCACTTCTGTAGCGGCGCTGGCTTTAAGTGCGCTTCCACCACCAACAGGCACCAATGCGACATGCACTTCGCCAATAGATTCAAGTGTAGATTGGTCTGGCACATGCGACAGATTGCCCAAATGCACCACCGAAATATCATCATACTTGAACACATAGCCTACATTTTGGATGACAGAATCGCCAACATAATGTAAGGGTATTCCATAAATAAACACCCCGCCAATTTCGTATTCACCCGCACCTGCCACCACATGCTGATAGCCCTTGACGGCTTCAAGATTGTTGTAATCGGGGTGGTTTTGGCTTAGTGTCACCACGTCCCCTTTTAACTTAGGGATTCCTAAGCCAATTGCTTCGGAAAATGGGTCTGTAATAATGCTTAAACGTCCGCGCTCGGTTATCTTAAAACAATTTTGACCATACCACGTAATATCCAACGTGTCCCATCCTTACTATTATCGAATCATTCACACGATTATTATAGCATATTTGTTTTGTTTTGAACCTATCTGTTTAGGTAGGGTGGAACACTACCTAATAATCGTTGGCTCAATTGGGCAATATATTCCTGCTCATACGCCATTTCGAGCTTTTCTGTGGCAGTAAGGGCTTTTTGGAAGGCGACAAAAGTCGCTTGACGGTCATCATGTAAAAACGCACGCCAACCGATTGCCATCAATAATGCAGGTTCTGCAATCTCAAATGGTTTCGCAAATTTTTTGAATCGCTTGAGGATGATGCCAATTATATCATCAAATTCAGTCAAGTGTGTTTCTTCATATAGGCTCAAAAAATAAATCAGCAATGCCTGATACCCCTCTACCAAATAGAATGAGGTAGAGGTGAGTGTTTCCATGATTTCGAGCGCAATCTGGGCATAATCTGCCCCATTTTCTTGATTACCCCGATAATAATACATCAATGCTGTGAGCGCATTGAGGCGCATTGCACCGCCTCTATCTGCGGTTTGTTGATAAAAAAGCAATGCCGATTCGCTATAGAGAAGGGCTTCATCCCAATTTTTTTGTTTGATGGCAATCCCCATCAAACCTGTATATGCCGCGCCCATGCCATGAACTGCGCCAGACCGTTCTGTGACCAATAACAATTGGTTGGCGGTCTTTTTGGCATTTTCTAAATCGCCCCTAAAATAATAGGCATAACGCAAAATGGTGTATAGTTCATCCTGACGACGAACATGCCCCGATGCAGTGGCAAGTTCGACCCCTTTGGTCAACCCCACAAATGCCTCATTCCACACCCCACGCCCCAACAAATACACCCCTTCAATCAAGTGTAACCATGTCACCACAGGCGGGTCATCTAAATGTTCAATCAATCGGTGCGCCCGTTTACGATAATACCGCGCCAACCGATGCAATGGCACAACACCCATCGCTAACATCATCGAAGCGGTGTGCTTGAGCAATTGTGGGCGACATTCATCCCCACCCCGTTCTGCCAAATTTAGCCCCAACAACACATGGTAAACCCCACCAATTTTATCATTGTTATAAAAACTATTTTGTGCCAAAACTTCACACGCTTGCGATGCAATCCGATACCGTATCGCATCTTCTGGGCTGGGCTTGGGATTCAATAACCGATAGCGGAATTGACGAATCGCTTGTGCCAATGTGCCACTAATGGTCACATTTCCACGAATATCTGCCGATTTTAATGCCGCACGACAATAATCACTGCTTTTATCGAGCATCCCTAACGATAAATAAGTCTGCCCAATGAGCAATTGCAAGTCGGCGTACTGAATATTATCCAGTGGTGCAGACCCATTTTCGTGTAAAGCCAGTGTTCGCTCTAAAAAGTTGAGTGCGCGTTGATTTGCACCTGCACGTAAGGCGCGTTCTGCGGCTTTGAAAGCATAAAATGATTCTTTGCGCGGTTGTTGAGCAGTTGCCCAGTGTTGGGCGAGTGTTGCATAATATTCTGGTGAATTGGGATAAAGAGATTCTATCGCCTCTGCCAATTGATGCGAATATGCTCTGGTGGCAGATTCTTCTAAATTTTCTAATAACGCCTCGCGCATTTTATCATGTGCAAAGCGCCACCCGCCTTCGTATCCCTCTAGCACCGCGACATCAGAAGCAACAGTCAAGTAGGATTCAATGGTTGTCACATCGCGCTGGAAAACTGTCGCCAACAATAGCGGGTCAATGATACGCCCTGCTAATGCCGCCAGTTGCAAAATCGGGCGGACTTCTGGCGGAATACGCCCAAGCCTTGTCTCTAAGACACGACGCACCCCACCCGCAAATAAACTTTCTGGCACAGTAGAAGCACCAATGGCATCTAAATTGCCAACAGCATCGGCAAGGTGGCGCATCACCTCAACAATAAAGAATGGGTTGCCTTCAGATTCGCGTTCTAATAAATTGACCACCGCATCATTGTTGCCCATGTGACCAATCATTGAGGTAGATAATTTGGCAATATCTTCACGCGACAGGCGTGCCAATTTAATCACTTCTGCGCCTGTCAATACATTGGGCAAATCGGGGCGTTCTTCATCTCGATAATTCCCAACCACCATCAATGGTTGTGTATGGGTAAGGCTGATGATTGCCTTCAATAAATCAAGCGAATCATGCGCCCAATGCAAATCTTCTAAGATGATGAGGGTCGGTTTTGTATCGCCAGAAAATAGGCGTGTCATGGTATCTATAAGCCGAGCGCGATTGGCAAGCGGTTCTAAGGGTGGTGGGTCTATAATCGGCTTATCTATGATTTGTGCTAAGTCGGGGATGACAGACCGCAACACGCCCGCATCTAATGGCGATAAATCGCGCTCCAAGCATAGTAATGCCAACGGTTCGCGCCACATCTCGTATGCGCGTCTGGATTCACGAGTTGCGCCACCTCGCGCCACCCGCGCTCCCGCGACCAACGCTTCAGCACGTAATTCATCTATGAGGCGCGATTTTCCCACACCGCTTTCGCCACCAATTAATACCGCCGCGCCTTTTTGACCATTGAGGATACGGTCTAGGATAGCCAGTAATTGATGAAGTTCACCTTCTCTACCAACAAATCGTGCCGCCTGCAAAAAACTTTCGCGCCCAGTGGGTAACGCGATATTCCCGCCCAACATCAATAAGGCTTCACGGGCTGTCCCACGCTCGCGTGGATTGCGAGAGAGTAATTTTGCGATGAGTGGTGCAAGCGGATTTCCTTCAATTGGGGTCAGGTTGGGGTCGCCTAATAACACCCGATTCAAAAAATGTTCGCGTTCTCCACCTTCAAATGGGTGTTTCCCTGTGAGTAAGCGATAGGCAATCACACCAACCGCATATAAATCGCCCGCCGTTGAAGCAGATTCGCCTTGTAACACCTCTGGGGGCAAATATTCGGGTGTGCCAGCAATGCTTTCATCTTCTTCTTGACCATGCAACAATGCCAAGCCAAAATCGAGCACCTTCACGACCCCATTCACCACCAAAATATTATCGGGTTTTAGGTCACGGTGAATCACCTCGCGCCGATGCAAATAGGCAAGTGCTTCTAATAATTGCCCCAGCAAATCGGCAGGTGCTAAGGGGGCTTCTAAGATGGTTTGGGCAGGAAATAACCAATCCATTGTATAGTACGGTTCGCCATTACTCGCCCACCCATAATCGAGGACTTTAATGATATTGGGATTTCGTAGGCTGGCAAGAATCCGAAATTCCCGCGCCAATGCCACCTGAAAATCGGCAGAACTAGATGCAGAGCGCGAATGAAAATCGAGCCTCTCTAGTGGAGTGGTCACTCGTTTGAGGGCTACGGTATTGCCTGTTAAGCGGTCATGAGCGCGGTAAATCACACCCATACCACCACGCCCTGTTTCTTCTATCAGGCGGTAACGCGGTAATTGCAATGTATCCATGACTGTTGACTCTCAAAATCTGTCGCTTTTGAAATTAATTATATGCCAAAAGTTGGTAATTATCGAATATAATAACCCCAAAATAATTTGCAGATGTTGCTATGTTGCTTGGATTCTTTTTTCTGATATTTGTTGTCTATATCACTTATCGGTTCTTTTTGACAAAATCAACCTCATCACAAGCCATCAAACGACTCATGCCTGCATTCATCGTATTTGGATTGTTATTCATTCTGTTGGCAATATCCCAGATGGAATTATTTTTAAGGCGCATAAAAT
>CALDGT010000431.1 GCA_937942935.1 uncultured Chloroflexota bacterium
CAAAACATGCTCAAGCCCTACCTCAAACACACCAACTACATCAGCATCTAGGGACGGTGCTTGGTAAATCAGGATAACCTCATCAGAATTTGGAATCAGTTCACACGCCCGATTGGTACTGGTCGTGCTAGGGGTTAGGGTCGGGGTGGGTGTGATGGTTGGTGTTAGCTGATTTTGAGTATTATTTTGTGATGATGAGGCGGTTGTCGGTTGAGGGGTATTGGTGGGTGGGCAACCGCGAATTGTGCCTGCCACAGTTGGGCAATCGTCCACCACATCCGCACGACCATCGCCATCACTATCCACACATCCGCGCACAGTCCCCGCGACATTTGGGCATTCATCTTCTCTATCATGAAAACCATCGCCATCGCTATCGGGGCAACCCCGCACATTTCCGGGTGTGTTGGGGCAATCATCCACAATATCAGCACGACCATCACCATCGCCATCAGGACAACCCCGCACCGTCCCAAATTCGCCCGGACAATCATCCTCTAATATATGAAAGCCATCACCATCTAAATCGGGACAACCCCGCACATTCCCCGCGAGATTTGGACATTCATCCACCACATCGGCACGACCATCACCATCACTATCTGGGCAACCGCGTGCTGTGCCTGCTTGGTTAGGACATTCATCTTCGCGGTCATGGAAACCATCACCATCTTCATCGGGGCAACCCCGCGCCGTACCGCGCACATTTGGGCAATCATCTACATTATCATTAAAGCCATCACCATCGGTATCTGTTTGGGCAAAAGTGATGCTAAAACTAAATAAATTGATGCTCAAAATCATTAAAATGAATACTAAGCGTATCAAACTGTGCTTTTTAGCCATAATATAAACCAATCTCACTCACAAACTAGGTTTGTTATAAATTGTAACATTGGTTTATATCAGCGCCCAATAACGATTTTGCTTACGTATGCCAACCGTCTAAAATTGTTCGCGCAACCAAGCGAGTGCCGCCTCGCGCGAGGTGAAGCATTGCCCCGTAATCCCATCGCCCGATTTGTTGCGGAGTTTGAGGTTCACAAACATGCTAATCGTTTGCCCAAACACATTACTGGCAACCACCACGGCATACCGCCCTTTTGCGCCTTTTTCTTTCGATACTTGGGTAATATGGTGGGCGCGTTCTCGCGCATACGGCGATAAAAAGACATATTGAACATCATGAAGCACCGCATACGGGCTATCTTCGCGCCATGTGCGAATGAGTTCTTCATTTTTATCTGCCCAAATTTGCACATCGGAACGGGCATTACTTCTCACCGTGAGGACAGCGATATGATGGTCATCTAGCCATTCAATGGTAACATTATCACTAAGATGTTCTAGGGTGGTTTGTGGTATCTCAGAAAGCATCATAAAACCCTTTCCTATGAATTTACTTTGAGTCTTTTTTTATATATAGCATAACAAATTAAAATTGCTCACGCAACCAATTGAGTGCCGTCTCATGCGATGTAATATCACGCCCTAAATTCATAGTAGATTTATCCTTATCTGGGATAAACGTTTTATAACTTATCACAGAATTATCGTTCACGCCTTTAAGGTGACTAAAATCCTAAAAACTGGTTGTCTCTGGTCGTTGATATTTGAGGAGTTTGTGCAAGGCACGCAACTCGATTGGATTGGTATAAAATTGAGTATGATAGCGCAAGGCGCTAATCCCCCGTAGTAATGCCCGTTTTGTGCCTGTGAGTTTTATATCGGTGCTGGTGGGATAATACGCATTCAACACACGCTCAAAATTCCGCACACGCTTGCGGATGGGGTCATTCATCCATGGCATGTTGGCGCTCCGACGTTGCACAAAATCTTGCCATTCATCGCTCACCCACCCCTCTAATGTCTCTGGGAAGGCGAATCCTTCGGCACGCGCTTGGTCATAGAGTTCGCCCGATAATGGGACGGGGGTATACACATAAATAATCACTTCGGTGCGCGGATTAATTTGCTTTACCTTGCGGATGAAGGACAGGGTTTGCTCGGTATCTTTTTCGGGGTGTGGCGGATTCCCCACCACAAATGACATTTCGGGGACGATGTTATAGCGTGCCATTTTTTCGGCAATATCCAATGTTTTTTGCACGCTGGCTTTTCCGCCCTTATCCATGCGTTGGAGCGTTTCATCACTGCCACTTTCCGCGCCCAAAAACACCATCCGCAAGCCACTATCCGACATTTTTTTCCATGTGTCATCGCTATAGTGCATCATGGTATCAATGCGCCCCTCACCCCACCATGAAATGCCCAAATCCATGATGCGCTCAGAAAATTCTGCCACCCGTGCCTCATGCGTGAAAAAATTATTATCATAAAATTCCATCGCATTCAAATTCCATTCCTGCACCAAATTGCGGACAGTGGTCGCGGTACGCTCGGCAGATTGTGCCAGCCAGCGCCCATTGACCATATTCACCACCGCACAGAAATTGCAAAAAAATGGACATCCGTAACTGCTGTGATGTGGGAGCGTGCGCTCACCCATGAAGGTTTTGCGGATATAACGCCCCAAATCCACCCGATGATAGGGAAAATCGGGCAATTTATCGGGGTGTGGGATGACGGCGGGCGCGTTTCCGACCAATGTTTCGCCGTCTTTATACGCAATCCCGTTCAATGCAACCGGTGAACCACCGCGTTCAATAATATTCAACAGAGAAATAAAGGCTTCTTCGCCATGACCACGCACGACATAATCCACATAATCGGCTTTGAGGACGACATCATAATGTTGTGTCGGGAAATATCCGCCCCACACAATGATGAGCGCGGGGAATTTTGCCTTAAGCGCCTTGCAGATGGGAATCGCATTTGCCAATTGCGGACCGGGCATGACGGTTACGGCTAAAATATGTGCCGATGTGCGCGTGATAGCATTGTCTAATGCCGATAGCGGGTCGGCTTCGAGGTTGCCATCTACGATGACATATTCGTGTTTGCCTTCGAGCAATGCGCCGATGGCGAGGAGTGACATGGGCAAAATGGGCTTTTTATTGGCGGATGACGGGGGATTATATAACACCAGATTCATAAAATAGGTTTCCTCATTTAACAATAATGACTTTATTGTAACACGTTATTCAAATTTGGCTATTCAACTGAATATGTATGCTATAATCTGATTTATCTAGTGATATTATATTAGTTACATCGTAATTATTCCTATTTTATAAGAA
>CALDGT010000432.1 GCA_937942935.1 uncultured Chloroflexota bacterium
TTCCCTTTGACACGCACATCCCCGACACGCTTGGTATAACCGAGTGTGTCGGTATATTCAAAAAATGGGATAAGGTATTTGCGTGTGGTGTTGAATTTATCACGCATTGCTTTTACATCTACTTGTCCATCTTGATTCAGCAATTTTAATGCACCGTCTAATAAGGCGACAAAAGCATGTTTGGTGAAAATGATATCTTTGTTGACGGCAATTAATTCGCCACCATCCACAAGGGCTTGTACCAGCGCAGACCCAATCATATCCACTGCTTCTTGGACTGTTGGCGGGGTAAATGGGTTTTCATCCATCACATCGAGCAATTTCATAACCAATTTTTCTTGGGCATCCGTGAACTGAATAACATGGTCTGTCGTATTCACAATCGTATCTGTGATGATTAAATTGGGTGCTTGTGCTAATAAATACGAAAAGACTTGCGGTTTTACTCCCAAACGACTCCGCAATTCTTCACGAGGAATGCCTGCTTTAAGCGGATTTTGTTCTTGAAAATCAGTGATGAGGATGAGCATTTTATTCATCAGCTCATTCTCTGTTTTCATTGCCATATACTGGTTAAAAGCAATTTCGACGATGAGTGCCTCATCTAACGCTGTTTTGAGGATGGTATCAAAATGCTCTTCGTTCATGGCATTAGATAATACCGATTTTTTGACAGGTTCAATTTTTTCTGCTAAATGGGCAAGGCGTTGTTGGGGTGTGCCTAAGCGTTGCGATTCTAATTTTTCAATGATACTCGGTGTAAATCGTTTCCATCGGCGGGGCGGATGTGGATTAACAATGATACCCCCACCGATGGTTTGAGCGGGGGAGGGGTAGCGCAAAATGAACTTATCCCCATATAAAACGGCAAAAGGCGTGGTTAATTCGATTTGAATCCACCCCTCTGCACCCGCATTCAATTGTTCATTGTTCAATAGACGGACAATCCCAAGTGACTCATTCGTTCCGCAAAAAAATTTAATTTGGGTGTTGTGCTTGAGTGGGCGGTCTATATCGGGCAGATAACGAAAATAAGCATCAACTCGTTGGGTAGGAGAGAGGCGATTGGGTAAGGTAAGGGTTTCGCCACGCCGAATGGTATTTTTTTCGATGCCAGTAATATTGACAGCGACACGGCTACCTGCTCGTGCCATTTCTACAGACTGATTATAACTATGTAATCCGCGAATTTTGCCTTTTTGCCCACTCGGTTGTAATTCGATTTCATCACCAATTTTGAGTGAACCGTTTAACAATGTGCCTGTGACGACTGTCCCAAATCCACTGAGGGTAAAAACGCGGTCAATGGGCAAACGGGGTGGTTTATTCGTTGTATGAAAGGGCAGATTATGTAATAACCGATAAATCGCGGATTTTAGGGCATCCATGCCCATGCCTGTGTGGGCAGAAATACGGATGATAGGCGCGTTTGCTAATACTGTATTTTGAACGGTCTCATGGATTTCAATTTCGACTAAAT
>CALDGT010000433.1 GCA_937942935.1 uncultured Chloroflexota bacterium
ATTCGTTGGCATACGGCGCTAATTGCCACGTTTTTGAGGCTTTGAGCAGGAAATCCCCCTCACCTGCAAACGGGTCTAAAATCCGCCCTTCGGTGTATGGGGACGGTTCGATGAGCGAGAGAATTGCCTCATGGTGCTTTTCTCCAATGGCGAAAAAACCCATCACTTCACGATTGGTTGCGCGACTCATGATTAATACTCCTCATGGGTCTTGATGACCCAAAACACAGTTTCAGGTGAAATTCCAAATTTGCCCACATATTGGGGAATCAGATATTTGATGCGCCGTTCTTTGAATGTGTTATCCCGCCAACCATGTGTGCGAACATCCATGATATGCTCATGTAATTGTAGCACAGTTGTTTCATCTTTGAGCAACCGATACAAGGCGCGTTTCCCGTCCGTGTCTATCGTTGCGGGATAATCTACCAATTCCGTCAAATTCAGTGTTTTTGCCAGTGTCACGATTGCATGAGCGATGTGGGCGAGTTCATCCCGTGTATACCCATCCAGCCGATTTTGTAGGCACTCATTCACTGCAAGGTGCATCTCTAATTGATAGGATGTCTTTCGTTCCCACCCCTCTACTGCATGTTTGCGTATAACGGAATACACCTCTGTTATGAGGGTAGATAGCAGGCTTTTATCCGCCGATGGCAATTTGGTTTTGAGCAGGTCATACACAGGGTCGCTCGGTGTGCTGTCGGCGCTGGCGGATGTGGGTTCATCTGTGGATGGTTGCGCGACCTGTGCTTCGATGTTCAGGATGGTCACGGTCTGCGGATGCTCACCCGTTTCAGATAAGGGCAATGCACCTGTGGATACGCCGAGTGAGATGATGTGTTCCCAATCCGAAGCCTTGAGGAACACGCCATATCCCACTGCCCCTACCCCACTGCATTTCTCAATGATTTGGGCGCTCATACCTGTCGCCCACAGGGTCGGTAGCCAGTGAGGGAATACAGGCAGGTTGATGAGTTGATTCAGATGTTGATGAAACGCTGAATACACCTGCTCTGGCGACTTGGCGAGGATGAATGCGAAAGTAAGGTCGGCTGGCTCGGTGTAATTCGGGAACATATTGCGATGTAACAAAATCGTGTGCTGAAAATGATGTGACGACATATACTCGCTGTAATCATCAAATCCAGATTTACTATTGATAAGTTCAACCGATGGTGCATCATCTGGATTCAGGAAAATCGTCTCTCCCCGCGAGAGGCGTGCGCGGATGGCTTCGACTGCCATTCTGGGACCGC
>CALDGT010000434.1 GCA_937942935.1 uncultured Chloroflexota bacterium
TGTACCATCGGCAAAATGCCCGTATTTACCCAGATTTGGCGGTCATAATCTACCAAATAAAACATCATCGCCACACCTTCCGACCCGCGTAAAAATATCCGATTTTCGGGCTTTGGAGTGATATAATCGGGCGCATTGACCAATAAAATCGGCGTGGTTTGCGGGTTTTGTGGTTGGTTTTGGATGAGCGTATTCAAATCGCGCATATAGCGGTTCAAAATCATCAGGTGGTCGCGCCGTGTATGAATAAACGAAATGCTGATGATGAGCATCAAGGCACAAATGGCGATGACAAATGGGCGGGTTATCCAATGAGTGCGAATGGGGGATTTTACCCATATCGCGCTGAATAATGCACCATAAAATAAATGTAATCCCATGCCCGCATAAATCAAAATACGGGGTGAGCCGTCCACATACGATGTGTCCAATAACATCACGGTAGGCACGAGTGCCATCAGATACCACGCCACACCCAATAATGCAATTCGGTTCAGCGATGGCATAAAAATGGTGACGAGGAATAATCCCCCACCCACTGTAATCAATCCGATGATAATCGTGAGCCATGCCGATGGCGTTTCGGTTATCATCGGGCGCAATAATGCCGATAGTGGATATGCTACCGATTGAATCATAATTCCAAACGATTCAATCATATTTTGAAGTGGTTGTAACCCGCCCACACTTTCGGCACGCGGGACGGTGATATATAAAATCAGATAAACACCCGTGATGACGACTATAGGCAAAACGAGTGTGATAATCCTGCGCGAAAATATCGCTTTATAGCCGTCTGCTGTCCAAATGGATAAAAAGACGAGTGGGGCGATTAGAACCCCGTTTTCATGGCTAAAAATGCCCCAAAATGCGCTTAGGATGGCAATAATCAGCCAATGTGGGCGCGGATTGTCCCACCATAGCAACCCTGTCCAAATCGTGAGTGCTGTGCAAAAAATCATGCTGGTATGGAACATCGCACCGACCAAAATCACGGTCTGATAATTGAAGGGGAAGATGATGAATCCTACCCCGACCCCAAACGCAACGATGAGCCGATTCTGGGGCATGAGCCGATAGGTAATCGCAGACAGCACAACCCCGGTCATACCGAATAACATCAGATTGAGCCAATGCAATCCCGCCGCATCAAAAAATCCAGCCAGAACAGATGACAATTTCCACATGCTAAATACGGCAGGGCGATAATAAAAATAGGCAGGGCTACCAAGCCATTGGTCAAACCCTGTAAACACTTCCACCATCCGAAATTGCGGTCCGTCATCTAAAAAAAGTGGCAATTGAACCGTATAACCATAAAGCACGATGGCAACAAGCATGGGGACAGAAAAAGTGAGGTATTTAATGAATTGGGGGGTATATCGTAAGGGCGCAACATGTTGCGCCCTTATAGCCTGATTGACAATCATCGCTAATACGCATTTCGGTTGAGGCGCAAAATGGCTTGCAATACTGTGCGGATGATGATTTTAATATCCAACCACAACGACCAATTTTCAACATACCAC
>CALDGT010000435.1 GCA_937942935.1 uncultured Chloroflexota bacterium
AGTTTGATAGTTCCGATGGCGCTTTGCCTGTTGGGTTGCCGAATGTTGATTTGCAAAATTATTATCGTACACTTGCACTGGCTCGGCGTAATTATCCTGTTTTGCGCTCTGGCGATATTTGGACAATTACGATTCATGATGTCAATCAATTGTATGGTTATGCACGGTTTGATGCGACTGAGGGTACATGCGCGATTGCCTTATTCAACCGCGATTTGAACATCACTCGCAACATCAGCAATAACAGCGATATGCCACTGCCTCCTGCATGTACAGGCACATTTTATGATATTTTGCCTGATAATGGGGTAGATAATGCGACAGGTTGGACGGTCAGTGGGGCGAATATTACCGTGAATGGGGTTTTGCCTCTTACATCGGTTTTATTGGTGAAACCAGTAGATAATCCCACTACCACGCCAGTTGTGAATACATTTCCAGTTCAAGAGATGGTTGTAACCAGTTCAATTGTCGAAGCCAATATCAATAGTTCTGTTTTGATAGATGTCACAATCACCACATTACAGGGATTGCCAATTACATCAGGTGAACAAGCGATGTTCTCTATTTTGCATGGAAATGGCACATTGAGTGCGCCAAGTAGCCTGACCGATAGCAATGGCATGGCGCAAATTCAATATAACACGCCTTCTACCTCAGAAACGGCAATGATTGAAGCGACACTCATAGACCATAGCGGGGTGGTGTACCGCGCCATTCAGACTATTCAAGTGGGATTACCCGGTGGGGTGGCGGTGAATGCCTATGCCAATAATTATGGTCTGATTGGACCCGAAAGTGTTGGTGATTTGAATACCATCGGCGTGACCATGACTAAATATGGTGTTGGTGACGCCCCGATGAGTGTGACCGAACTCTCAGAAAATCCACATGCGGGACCTGTTGCCGCGAGTTTACGTTCACCGGTTGTTCAAGCCAATCTCGCCTATATAACAGATTTGTCTGGCATCGAAATTACGGTTCGGTATGTAGATGGTGGCAGTGAAGAGGCTTATGATTTGTGGTGGTGGAATGGGGCGAATTGGGAGACAATCAATGGCACTCAAAACACAACAGACAATACTATAAGTGTATTCCTTACCAACACGACCACACCGAGTATGTCCGATTTAATTGGTGGGGCAGAATTTTTTGTGAATGTCGCCCCAGAATTTAATCTGAATCTTGCTCAGTCACAAATCGGTATCAATACCGCCACACAGTTGAGTATTATGATTGATAATTCTGGTCTTGGTGAATTAACCAATGTTGGATTTACGCTTAATTTGCCGACTGGCTTGGTTGTTGCGCCATCCCCGAATGCGACTAATCCATGTGCAGGTGGCACATTTGCGCCAACCAGTGGTAGTAGCATCATTAGCTTTTCTGGGGGAACTGTGAGTGCCGATAGCATTTGTACGATGACAGTGGATGTTACAGGTTTGGCGGGGGGGAATAAGGTATTTAGTACGTCTTTGAGCGCTATACTAGATTCACAACCGATTACGGTGGTATCGAATGTTGCTTCG
>CALDGT010000436.1 GCA_937942935.1 uncultured Chloroflexota bacterium
ATCTCGCTTTCAAATAATCTCATCACATGGTTGCGCGAATTGTGCCACCATCTACAGGCAAAGACACTCCCGTGATAAATCCTGCGGCAGGCGAGCATAAAAATACGGCGGCATTAGCAAATTCTTGCGGTGTTCCAATCCGTTTGAGTGGGATTTCATTGGCGGATTTGCGCCGTTCTTCATCTGGGGTGGTATTATTTTTCTCTGCACGACTTTTCATCAGCATATCAATACGTGATGTATCGGTCATACCGGGTAAGATGCTATTCACCCGTATGCCTTCTTTGCCCAATTCTAATGAGAGTGTTTTGACCAACCCAATCACGGCGGGGCGAATGGCATTAGATAGGGTCAAATTATCCACAGGTTGCTTAACGGCTGTAGATGTCACCGTCAATATCGCAGGGCGTGATGATTGTCGCAAATATGGCAAGGCAGTTTTGATGAGGGTAACATGCGTGATGAAAGTGAGGTCGGTGGCAGAACGCCAATCATCTACCGAAAAATTATCGAATGTGCCTGCGGGTGGTCCGCCTGCATTGGTGACGATAATATCGAGTCCACCCATCATCTCGGCGGCAGTATTCACAATGCGTTCCGCTTCAGATGGAGCAGAAACGTCCCCTGCGATAGTATAAACAACATTGCCACTTTCAGCATTAATCGCGGTGGCTGTCGTTTGTAATTTGTCGAGTGAACGACTATTGATGACAACAATTGCACCTTCTAGGCTAAATTGACGGGCTGTCGCCGCCCCTAAACCTGCACTTGCGGCAGTAACCAACACACGCGCACCGCGTAATCCCAAATCCATTGCAACACCTCATATCCAATAAAAAGGGGTTAGAATGATAATCATTCTAACCCCTCTTGATGGGTATTTCAAATGTTATTCATTGGTTAAGCGTAAGGGCGGGTCAGATGGCACAAAATCAATCCAGAAATCAGAGGTTTCATAATTGGTATTGTTGCGGGTCTCTGTTAGCCATTCGCTAAATTCGGTCTGTAACACGGCATCAATTTCGTCTGTGGTAGCTTCGCGGTCTTCGCGTTCACGCACTTGCATGACATGCCAACCAAAATCAGATTGGAAGGGTTCAGAAATTTCGCCAATTGCCAATGTGCGGGCTTTTTCGCCAAAGGTCGCATCAATTCCTTGTTCGGTATTGAGCCAACCGAGTTCACCACCGCTTTGGGCAGTGCCATCTGTACCATTGGCGGCGGCAAGAGTAGCAAATGATTCGCCATTGAGCAGAGCTTCGTAAATATCGCGGGCTTTTTCTTCGCTATCTACGATAATATGGCGGGTATTTGCCCATACGAGGGTTGTCTTTTCGCCGAACATATCGCGTGCGACTGCCTCACGCAATGCCAAAACTTCAAAATATTGGCGTGCGCGTTCACGACTGACACCAGCATCACGACTCATACGGCTATAGAATGATTCAACATCATCGTTATATGCGCTCAATTGCTCATCTGGGGTGAGTGTTGGCAGTGCGGTGATGGTTGGGGCGGGTGTAAATTGCAAAGTCGGAGTCGCAGTAACAGGGACTTCGGTGGTTGGTTCTGGTGTGAAGGTTGGTGTTGGCGACACAAATGGGGTTGGGGTAAGGGTCGCGGTCACTTCTGCTTCTGGTGTCGCTTCTGGGTCGGTTTCTTCGGCAGGTGTAAAGCGGAACAAACGGCGAATTTGCTCTTCAATTTGTTCATCCGTGACGGTGATGCCACGTTCAGCGGCTTCTTTGCGAACAATCCGATTTTCGATGAGTGTATTCAAGATTTTCAACCCATATTGGTCATTGGCAGAAAATCCATCTACCAAATCACGAATATTTTGGTCATATTGATACAAGGCATTAATCGCCTCTACTTCATCGCCAAATGTACCAGTTTCAACATAAAAACTCACTTCATTCAAAATTTGTTGGTTATCAATAACCCGTTGAATCCGTACTTCTTCTTGAAATTCGCGCACAGAGATATTCTCGTTGTTGACTGATGCAACCACACGAGAGGGATTAATTAATTGGTCTAATACGAAGGCAATCCCCAAAACAACTGCGACAATAGCAACCGCAATCGCTGTGCCAATGAGTACCTTACGTTGAATTTCTGCTTCACGCTCCGCCCGCGAGCGATATTCTTTAAGGGTATTTGGCGATTTTGAAGCCTCACCCTCATTTTTCTTTGGCGGTTTGGGCAAACCTGTTGTTTTATCGCGTTTTGTCATCGCGGTTTCTCCTTATATGAAGTGGAACGCCCCATGATGGTGGCGTTCTCGCTCAATCAGAATAATGTTAACCCAAACTAATCGCCAGAGTTGATGAATGGGAGCAATCCCAAGTGGCGAGCGCGTTTAATTTCACGGGCAAGCTCACGTTGGCAACGCGCACAATTACCTGTTTGGCGACGTGGCTTAATTTTACCTGTTTCGCTCACATAACGGCGCAAACCGTCAGAATCTTTATAATCGAAGCATTTGCCATCGGGGCAATAGCTATTGCGACGACGACGATTTTTGCGGTCTCCACCATCACCACCGCCAGAGCGTCCACGACCACGACCGCGTCCGCCACCATCGCCATCATCTTCTAATTCTTCTTCTTCTTCAAAATCGAAATCTCTATCTTTAGCCACAGCTTCATCTCCTCAACATGGCATGATTGTCAATTTATATCAAAAGGCATAATTGCCACTATCATCATCGCCTTCACCATAATCAATTTCGGGATGATTATTACGTGAGCTATCCAGTAAAATCATCTCATTGGCGACAACTTCTGTCCGAAAATGCTTTTTGCCTGTTTCATCTTCCCAGCCGCGTGTCTGTAAACGTCCTTCAACATATACCCGACTGCCTTTATTCAAATGGGTTTTGCAAATTTCTGCCAAATTCGACCACGCCACCACATTAAACCATTCGGTTTCTTCGCGGCGTTCTCCTTCTGCAGAAGTCCATGTACGCCGTACCGCCACACTAAAGCTAGTGACAGGGCGCCCACTCGGTGTATATCGCATTTCTGGCTCACGACCAACATGACCTATAATAGTCACTTTATTCAAATCGCGTGTCATATAGACTCAATTTCCCAAACACACTCGTAAACGATGAATAGGCTGATGTTCACCCCAAAAAATTAGTCTGGGCGAACAATCAAATAGCGAAGCACACCACTGGCAAGGCGGAGGTTGCGGTCTAATTCTTCGACAGCATCGGCGTCTACATCGGCATAAAACAACACAAATAGCCCTTCGCGTTGACCGTCAATTTCATACGCCAATTTACGCCGTCCCCAGTGGCTGGGGTCAATTTTATTGATAACACCTTTGCCACCTGCCTCGACCCATGCTTTCACTTGGTCGAAGTTGGCTTTTTGAACATCTTCGTTGTTATCTACACGCAAAACTACCGTTATTTCATACGAATTTTTCATGGATTAGATTGTTCCTTCCCATGGGTAAGCCCCATTATGGCGCGGGCGCGTTGGATGAGGCGGAAAGTAATAGAGTGTGATGTTTATCATCACAAGCCGATGAATAGTACACAATTTTACTCATGACTGCAAGCGTGGATTGTTTTGAATTACAAGGCGCGAGCTGGCAAGACATAACGCCACAACCATCCAAAACCATGTGATAGACCCTTGATATTCTAGCCTAAAGAAATAAAGGTCAGCAATCGCATTAATCAGCCCCGTCACTAAAGCGGCATGATAACCTAAATGGATTGAATCTAGCGCCTCATCGTGTTTTGCCCTACCCCATGCGACACTGCCATAAATAAATACGCTCATCATTGTCAACAAAAAGATAAACACACCGACTAACCCAATCTGGTTCGCCATCATCAAATACATATTGGCTACATCGGTATAAATATCAATTTCGGGCGTGCCAGTGAATCCTACGCCAAATACTGGATAACGACTAATGAGGCGCAAAGAATCTGTCCATTCGCCGATTCGCATTTGGGTAGATAAATCTTGGGCGGTGAAGGCTTCAACGAAGCGATATAAATAATCTTGGGCTTGTGGCAATAATAATGCCCCCGCCAAAACAAGCGCCAAAATAGGCAAATAACGCCGATACCGTGCAAACCCAATGACGGCTAACCCAGCCACAAATGCCAAAACAGATGACCGTGAAAAAGTGAGGATGAGCGCCACAGAGACAACGCCTAATGCGATAAAGGTCAACCAACGATATTTAAGGACGGGTTGCTTGGCAAAAACTTGAGGTGCAATCATCACCGCCGCAATTGCGACAATCCCCGCTAACGAATTGGGGTCTATCCATGTACCGATGGCACGTTCTGGGAGGGCTGGATTTTGCTCAATATAGCGAATCACATTTCCTTGTGGATACCCCAACCGCCCCAATAAATTAAGGAGTGTATTGGCAAAATTATCTGGCAAAAGATATAGCCCAATGGCGACAAGGGCTTGGACGGTGATAGCGATGAGTATCACCAACACCAAACGGCGCAATTGATGTGGTTCGCGGAGCAAATCTACTAGGATAAATGTGAGACCAATGCTCAACAATGTCCCCGCAAATTGTCGCAGGGCGGTTAATGTGATAGATGAATGGCGCAAACCCAATGCAAAACTAAAAATCAGCCACATCATATACATCAAAATGAGCAAATGCACCGATGTCAGTTTCAAGTTTTGACGCTGGCGTGTCATCCATTGGGTTAAATACACCACCAAAAAAACACCAATCACAACATCCATCAACGTGGGTGTGAAGCCAATTTCAAATGGCAATGTACCAGATGGGAGCATAAACATGAGCGCGACAAGGGTATAGAGTGCCGCATTGATGCTGGTCAACAGATACAGCAACAATATCAACCCAAAAATCCCACCGATGGTGATGGCTGGTCCCGCCACCACCGACATCAATGCTAATCCGCCTGCTACAATGCCAATCAATATGCCCACGAAAATAGCATAACGCCGTTCATTTAATTGACTTACCCAAATTTGTAAATCTGATAATTTTTGCAAATGGCAAATCCTTTTATCATTCGTTTATTTTTTTATGACCAAGCGAATCATCAAAAATACTCCTAATCCAATACACCCCACCCATGTGATAAGGCTCATGATTGCCCCTAAGCGATATGATGTAGGGTCATAGGTGAGCGTAACCACATGCTCACCCGCTTGAATTGGAATGGCACTCATGGCGCTATATGCTCGCAAAATATCCACACTCACACCATCTATCTCGGCACGCCATCCCGGATAATCTACAAGCGATACCGATAAGATGGCATTTTCTGGCGCGTTAACACGCATTTCGATGCGTTCTGGAACATATCGCGTGATTTCAATTTGACCATCATCAGGCATTATATTTGGGAGCGCCACATTCGGATTTTCATCCAAAATAATCACCTTACGCGGGTCAAAATTGGGGTCATTCAGGCGGGCGCGTGCGCTTTCGTTATCGGCAATCACTTCATATTGATAAAGCAACATCGCAAATGGGCGCGGGTCGGTGAGGCGGTGCAAATTGAGCGTCTTGAGATGTGGATAATCTCGTCCGATGAGTTCGCTGGCGAGTGGCAATTCTTCGGCATCGGTAAACACATATTTCACCGAAAAAACTTCCCATACCCGTTCAAAGGGCGTACCTCGTTGAATAATCGCGTGGGCGGTATCTAAAAACAGAGGACTAATGCCACGAATATCTTCAAGTTGATAGAGTGACCCACTATTGCCATAGCCATAAATCCCGACTTCCCCACCAACATATTGACCATCCACCCGAAAAATATCGGTGTCCGTTTTTGCTTGAGCGACCAGCTGCGGGGTTTGCATGATAGGTTGTTGTTCGGGTGGCAAAATCTGATACACTTCTCGGCGGTCAATGTTGACAGAGAATAATTCAAATATCAAAAATAAAGGGATTATCCATGCCCAAGACGGGATTTGTTTCACATCTCGGAGCAACATCACAGCGAATGGGGTAATCACCAACAAGCTAAAAAATGAGGCATTCATCAGGGTGAGCGTGCCTGTTGGATTATTCATCCATTCAATGAGAGCCAAACCTGCCACCGTCTGACAAGCCGCCCATACCCCACCTACAACCACCCGCGCAGAACGCCAATCAGTTTGGGTGGATGTTTGATATAACATCACTGTCCCTAGCCCTGCTAAAATGGCGCCAGAATGCGCGATGATAAATGCCGCACGTTCTTGCCCTCTAAAAAAGTATAATCCGGGCATAAATTGGAACAAGGCATGAAACAAGCCACTCCGCGCACCAAAGCTGAGTCCAAGCGCAAGGATGAGCGCAACCAGCCAAAACCATCTATCCCGTTCATGCCCCAGCAAGCCTAATATAGCCAATGCCAAGCCAATCACACCGATGTATAACGGCGACCATTGACTCATTACATGCGGGAAAAAGGCTTGTATCACATCATAAAAGGGAAATCCATTGCCTTTATCTTCAAAACTAAGCCCTGCGCGGATGG
>CALDGT010000437.1 GCA_937942935.1 uncultured Chloroflexota bacterium
AATATCATCTCGCGGGCGGGCGGTTTAGCCAGTTATGATGCTATTTTGTTGACAGGTGGTGGGGCGGTGCTAATGTATGACCGCCTGCAAACCGCTTATCCCGATATGCCGTTTTATCTGTCAGAGGCGGATATGGACATGGCACATTTCGCCAATGTGCGTGGTGGTCGCAAATTGTTCACCATGTTGAAACGGCTGGACGCATTATGAATAAAAAACGGATTGCATTGACTGAAGATGACATTGAGAATCGCTGGGTGGATGTGGAAACCACTAATCGCCAAAAATACGGCGAGACGGTCAGCTTTCGGTTGAATCGGCGCAACATCCGCGAACAACAAGTCCTCACGATTTTGGCGGGTGTGAAGAACAAGCGCGAATTTATCACCAACGCGATTGTGGAATATGAAGGAACAGGTGATGTGGCGATGCCTGCCGTCACGATTGATACAGAGGCATTCGCCCGCGAGATTGCCCACATGCGGGCAGAATTTGAACAACGGATTGATGCGCTATCTGATACCATCGTGGCGATGTTCGAGATGATGAAAAACACAGGTGTGATGATGGACATCGAGACCCCGACCCGTCCAATGGAGAAGCGCGAGGTGGCAAACAACATCATGAATGCGTTCAAATCGCGTTATGCGGGAGGCTGAAGAAATGCCCATTTTTGACCCGTATACCCGCTTATTTCGGGTGATTTCTGAAATGGCTTATGATGATGCCCTGCATTTCATCGGCACACCAACCGACCCTATTTCGCTGAGTCCGTACCATGTGGAGTATCTGTATTTGGCGCATGGGTATGTGCAATATCGGCTGTATCATCAGAATGAATTGGTGGGGGTGGCGGATGTGCGCCCATCCCGTGATAACCGCAAATTGAAACAATGTCAGCACCAGATGGCGGTCTATTTGCTCAGGCTAGACGGGCTAAATGAGATGTACCCGCGCCTATTTGAGGCAGGGACAATCACCCCACTGGATGCAGACACCAGCAGATGCCCGCGTTTGCCCTTGCCTGATGTGGTGGTGGATGAAGGCGGTATCGGCTGGGATGATGATGAGGATGCGTGAAGCGCAGGTGCATGGGTATTTTGTCTCCATGCACCTGTTTGGTTTATTGGGGTGGGGTTACTGGCTCAAATTGTGGGCAGGTGGGCGAGAGGGCAATATTCCCGTCTTCATCACGGATGTCGTATTCTATCCGTTCTTTATAGGTCAACTCACGTACCATACGATTGCAGGCATAATCATGCAGATTTGGATATACCTGCCATATTCGCATTGTAGTATCATCACTCCATGACAAGATAACACCATCTAAAAGTTCAATAGCACCGTTTACAGTATCTGTATGCCCAAACAAGGTAGCAAGTGGATTACCATCTGCATCCCATAACTGTAAGGTTCTATCATCCCCCCATGAAAGAATACGTCCATCTGAAAGTTCGATAGCGCCATTCACACCACCTGTATGTCCAAACAAAATGGCAAGTGGCTTGCCATTCGTATCCCATAATCGCGGATTCGTATCATCGCTCCACGATAAGACGCGCCCATCTGAAAGCTCCAATGCGCCCTGTACACTAAGGATATGCCCAGATAAGGTGGCGAGCGGATTGCCATCCGTATCCCATAGTCGTAATGTGGTATCATCACCCCATGACAAGATACGCCCATCTGAAAGCTCCAATGCACCCAATATAGCGTACTCATGCCCAGATAAGGTGGTGAGCGGATTGCCATCCGTATCCCATAGTCGTAATGTGGTATCATCACCCCATGAC
>CALDGT010000438.1 GCA_937942935.1 uncultured Chloroflexota bacterium
TTTGTGTCCATTCGCCTGCGGGCAGGTCGGTGAAGGTGGGCAAATCTGGGGTTTCTTCTTCTTGGGCGAGGACGGGTATTGCAAAAAGGGCAATCAAACAACTGAGCAATAGAAATAAAACATTTTTACGCATATCCAAAACTCCATTTTAGTCAAAAATATAACTTTCCCTTACGGTAGGGACGATAATAGCATATCAATGTTGTTTTGACGAAAAGTGATAAATCGGTTGCCCCATAAAATGAATCATGTTATGTTAGGTAACAAACAGGCGTAGAGATAAATAGGTGCAGGCATGTCACAGGGCAATTTGGTCGGTCAAACATTGGGACAGTATCAATTACGCGAATTGCTCGGTGTTGGGGGGATGGGGGCGGTTTATCGGGCGTATCAGGTGAATCTTAAGCGTGAAGTTGCGGTCAAAATCATCACATCTGATTTGGTCGCCAATAAAGAAGCAATGGCACGATTTATCCGCGAAGCCGAAATTTCTGCCAAGTTGGAACATAATAATATTGTCCCAATTTATGATTTTGGCACAGAAAATGGGATTACCTATGTGGTAATGCGCTTGCTCACTGGTGGGTCTTTGGCTCGGCGGATTGAGCAACGAATTGAAGATGCCCGCCCACTCATTTCGTTGGGCGAAACAGCCGAATTGCTCAAGCAATTGGCGGGTGCGCTCGATTACGCCCATAGTCATGGAATTATTCATCGAGATATAAAGCCCGCTAATATCATGTTCGATAATCAGGGTAAACCGTATGTTGTGGATTTTGGGATTGCCAAACTAACTACAGCAGGCACAGCCTTCACACAAACAGGCGCGGCGATGGGAACACCTAGTTATATGCCCCCTGAGCAATGGCGGGGTGAAGAGTTAACTCCAACCGCAGACCAATATGCGTTAGCGGTGATGGTGTATCAATTATTAACAGGGCGTGTGCCATTTGATGGTGATAGCTTATTTTCATTGATGCACAAACATTTGAATGAGCAACCCACGCCATTGAATGTCCTGCGCCCAGATATTCCGCTTGCTGTGATGATGGTGATTAACCGCGCCCTCACAAAAGAATATCAAGGACGGTTTCCATCGTGTACTGCCTTCGCTTTAGCATTTGAATCGGCTATTGAGGGCAATAAAGGGCAACCAACGGGCATGTTTATGTTCAAGGTGCGCCCAAACCAACCCACCATGAATACCAATATGGCATCTGTTAGTAACCCTGCATATACGCCAACCGGTGGCTCTATGCCCCCTAGCCAAACCCACCCACCACAGGCATCTGCAACTATTTTTAGAAACCCATTTGTATGGCTATTGGGTCTAATGCTCATTGCCGTGACAACTGTTTTAGTGGTTGTGTTATCGAATGGAGATAAAGATGCTAATCCGTCCTCTTTATCCACCCTTGTCGCAGGTGATATAACCCCAACCGATACCGCGTTGAGTATCTCTGTAAACCTGACTACGACACCCCTGCCAGATGAAGCTGAACAAATTCCCGCTACAGATATACCATCAGCGACTATCGCTCCTAGTAATACACCACGCCCAACCATCACAGAATTACCTAGTGATACACCATCACCAACCCATACATTAGATGTTCGACTGGCGGCGGTTTCTACACGAGAACGATTCGCAACACTCACCGCCGAATCTTATACCAGCACCCCTACACCCGATGTTGATGCGACGATTGTCGCCGAAATTACCCGTTTATATCAAGATGAATTGACATTGCCTGCAACAACTTGGACACAGACTCCAACCGCTACAATCACGCCCACCAGCACCGCCACATCTACACCAAGTCCCACCAATACGATTACATCCACACCAACAGCTACACCAACCAAAACTGCCACACGCACCGCAACCTTTACACCAACCAATACCGCTACACAGACGGCAACTTTTACACCAACTCGTACCGCTACACCCACTGCAACATTCACGGCAACCGCCCGCCCGATTGGACAAGCGACTGTGCAAGCCTTTATTGCCAATTTAACAGCGACTGCCAACGCTTTAACACCTGCCATCACTATCGCTACCGCCACCATTAATGTGAGTAGCGCCAATTTGAGGTCTGGACCCGGCACAAATTATGCACCTGTTGGGGTGGCATTGAATGGTGAAAGTTTTAATGTGATTGCCAAGACCAGCAATAACCAATGGTATTTGATTCAATACACTGAATCGGTTCGGGCATGGGTTTCGTCTGGCGTGGTGACTTTATCTGTCCCTACTACCGATATTGTGGTTGCCGCGACCATTCCCGCCGCACCACCGACTAGCGTCCCTGTCGTGGCGACCTCATCTGTACCCGCCCAACCAACTGCGGATAATAGTGGGAATAACAATAATAATCCGCCACCGCCATCCATCTCTATTGGTGCATTTACATCAGGCACTTGCGCCGAACACACTTACACGGTCAATTGGTCAGGTTCGGTTAATGTCAATACGATTCAGGCTTTATCTGCACAGGATTCTTCGCTATATGACAGCAGGGGAGTAGGTGGGACATCGGGTTCTGTCACATTCGGTCCGTATTTTAACTGTACTCAATCATCATGCGGGTTAAATTTCCGTGCCGTTGGCGATGGTGGTGTGACCAGTGGTGAAGCCTTTGCGGAGATCGTGTGTAATTGATGCGGAATGTGCCATAAGTCGTTTTATGGCATAAAAATGTGTCTAACACTTAACAAAAAATGAGCATAGACAAAATACTCATTTTTAGTTTTGTATTTATAGAACCCCAACCTGCATTTGCTTCTATTGAGGGCGAAGAATGTTCAATTTGGTGGGTGGACCCGCTTAACGGCTGGGTTCATGTGGATACGACTTGGGTGGATAGTTGCCCCATTAGCTGTTTTGGCGATGTGGCGGGTGATATTAACACAGGTGCGACATGGTGTTCTGGTGCTGTCCCACCACCCAATTATCCGGGTGCTGATTTGGGCGCGATGTGTTCTGCTGAGGATTCACGGACTGTTAATTTGCTCATCGGTGGGACACTCGGCGAGACCTTTGAGATGAATGGCAATGGGCAGATTGTGAGTGGCATATCATTCACCTTCACAAGTATCCCAGAAGGCATATTTAACTTACAGACACAAGCCACTAATTCAGGCGGGTCTAGCGGATGGAGTCCGATTTATTCTGCTCAACACGATTATTCCGCACCGACTACAACAGCAAATTTTGTTGGATTAACAGGCGAAAATGGCTGGTATACCTCACCAGTGAGTGTATCTTTTACTGCCAATGATGCGGGTTGTTTTGGTGTAAGCCAAACGGCGTATGCGATTAATGGTGGCACGCTAACCAATTATTTCGGTGTGCCATTCACCATCCCAGATGACGGCGAATATACCCTGCAATACCGTTCTACCGATGGTCATCATCCAGAAGCGGAAAAATTGGCGAGCATTAAAATAGATAGCCTCGTACCGACCTTGCTTTTTTTACCTGACCGTCCGCAAGATGTGAGTGGATGGTGGCAAGCTCCTCTAAATATCGGTATTTTAGCGGATGATGCGACCAGTGGATTAGCCAGTTTGGAATATAATCTGAATGGTTCAGGGTGGGTGGCTGGTGATTTCGTCTCTCTGACAGACGGAATTTATTCATTGGATGCTCAAGCAACCGATAATGCAGGTCATCTCACTTATGATGGGATTATGGTGCAAATTGATAGCCTCGCGCCCATATTAGATGTGACCATAACAGGCGAAAACGGTGAAAATGGCTGGTTTATTGCCCCGCCTAGTGTATTTTTGAGCGCAACCGATACCACAAGTGGATTAGCAGGTATTTTGTATCAGGTAGATGGGGGTAGCCAAACCGTTTATATAGCCCCGTTGCGCTTCACTCGTGAGGGATTGTATACCATGCAAGCCTACGCGGTGGATTATGCCCAACATATCACCACACGCACATTCCAAGTTGGTTACGACATCACCCCGCCCCAAACGAATATCGCACTAGATGAAACCGAAAATGGGATGACTATCACGCTCAATCGTTGGGATGGTGTGAGTGGATTTGCCCTCACCCGCATGGCGATTAATGGCGTATGGCAGGATTATCATGCACCTATCACCATCTCCGAAAAAGGTGAGTATTGGGTGCAATATTTCACCACCGATTTCGCGGGCAACATCGAATCAGAAAAAATTGCGAATTTCACCATTGCGGATGATGTGATTACGGTAGTGCAAGTACCACCTGTCGAAAATAATGCCCCGCCTATGATTCCGCCGAATACCCCACCATTTGAGACGGCTGATGATTTTCCGCCGACTTTGGGCGAGGGAAATATTTATATTTTTACCCCACCGCCCGACTTTTCGGATGATTCTCGCATCTCGAATAACGGTGAGGGGCAACATACCACCAATACCAACACAACCACACTGAGCGACAATCCGCGCATCAGCCGTCCGCCGTTCATCCGCGAGGGTGGTGAAGGTGAATTATTCAGCGATATATTCCCACTGGAAGCTCATACCCCACCACAGAAAAATCCTGTGCGTGTTTCGCCGATTGAGTATGTTGAGCATCCTGTCGCGTTTGTGCCAACGGAAAACACCGTCATTACAGATACATACACAGAAGCAACTGAAGGGGCAAATAATCCTGAAAATGCGCCGTTGGATGTAACCATGCTTGCCATGCTCGGTTTGACCATCGCAGGCGCAGGTATCATGAAAAGTGAATCTGCCATCGCCAAGCAGAAGGAACAAGAAGCTAAAAAAGCGGAAGAACTGGCAAATCTGCAAGCCCAACAATCCGTCCAAAAAGCTGACGCGAGTGCCAATTGGGAAGAAAATTTGGCGATGCAAGCCGAAGCGAATTTGGATGTGGTCGTTGGGGTGAAGCAGAGCCAAGCCAATAAAAACTATTGGGCGGCGTATGCGCTTTGGAAGGCACAAGTCGCACTGGTCGAGGCGAAAAAACGGACACAAGCGTTAGCGAAGAAGAAGCCTATTATCATAAGTAAATCTTTGAATCCCCGAAATAAAAGTACAACCTCTACTTCTGGTAAAATTAACCCGCTAGCCTTAGTCTTAAGCGTTATAATAGTTGGCACAGGGCTATTGTTAGGTACTGTTCAGAGTCAACCAAGTACCAAACCAGAGGATTTTGAGAAACCCCCTAAAGAGTCGCAAGCAGGAAGTGAATGTTATAGACAATTGGCACAATTTCCTGGCATGTTTGATGAGGCTTTTTGTACAGTTGTCAGTACAGCAGAGGCATTAATCAATATTAATGAATTAGGGCAAAGTATATCTGATGTGATTAGTAGTTTCGGATGGGGAAGTTCGTCAGATGTTGATCCTCTTGAAGAACAAGTAACTGAGTGGACACCTTTTTCTGATATGATGACAGAAGATTTGGTTCGTGTAACCACACCTGACCCAGAAGAGCCGTTACAATATTATTTTAGAGGGACTACAGAGGGATATGCAGGAAATTCTGCTTCACAAACTATACCTTCAACATCAACAAGCACTCAACCGGGTATAGCAACTGTATTCGCCACCGAGGCAGAAACAACACATGGTCGGAATCGCGGTGTTGTTTATATTGCTTCTTCAGATGATTTGGAAGGTGTGCCCATAGGAGACCCGAATCATTTTGAACATTACGAATTTGAGGTTGCTTTTACAATTACGCCACTGGATTTTGCACAACTTGCAGGAATATGTATTCGTGCCTCTGAAGCACGTAGGATTCTGAATAGTATGGATATTGATGATATGGATATTTCATCGCTAATTTTTAGCGATGAATTAAGTGAAAAGTTGGAAAGCTTACCCCCTTTAAATGAATTTCAAATAGCATGGTTTGTATTTTCTGCTATGGCATCCCCAAGGTGTTAATTATGTA
Source organism: uncultured Chloroflexota bacterium (assembly GCA_937942935.1). GTDB lineage: Bacteria > Chloroflexota > Anaerolineae > Aggregatilineales > Phototrophicaceae. Next base: position 5,909 of record CALDGT010000438.1, read on the forward strand.
TGATAATCGTATTTTTGAAGTGGCAAAAATTGAGCAACAAGGTAATGTCTACTCTTTTGGGGGTAGATTATTTCACACCATAAAGGTTGGTGATCAACTCATTGCTGGTGATTACACAATGAGCAAATTTTGCTTGTTAACAGTCAAAAAGATGATTGCTTATGGTCAGTATTTTCAACAACTTGATAAAGGATATACTGGTCAACTTATTGTAAATATCGATAGTGAATGTGAACTTGATTTTACACAGATCAGGTATTTATATAAAGGTATTCAAGATGATAATTATATTCAATCAACATCATGGAAATATTTAACTCAAGATGTTGATTTTACCTTCCGCATTTCACATATAATCCATACTGATACTGTCTATAGAATAAATGGTTTAGCTATACAATACCTTCAAATCGGCGATAAATTGACAATAGCTAAAGAATCACAACCTCAATTACAGGTATTTATTATCAGGGACATTATCGTGTTAATACAGCGTAAAGAATACCATCATCAATATCTTCAGCGAGGTTCATTAGGGACACTTATCATTGATAAAATCGCAGATGTTGATTTTAGTCAAATTGAATATCTATATATAATAAAATGAAATTTGATGCTGGCATTGCTCGGTTTAACCATTGCAGGCGCGGGTATCATGAAAAGTGAATCTGCCATCTCCAAGCAGAAGGAACAAATTCAGGCGGATTCGCTGGCACAGGCTCAGTTAGCCAGTGCAAAGGCGCAACAAAATGCGAGTGCGAATGTAAATTGGGCAACAAATCAGACAATGCAGGCAAATGCGTATCAACGAGCATACAATAGCGTTAGCCAAAGTTTTGCTAATCAAGAATTTTGGGCTGGGTATATAACTTGGAA
>CALDGT010000439.1 GCA_937942935.1 uncultured Chloroflexota bacterium
AAAAGCTAGAATCTAAATTGATAGGCATAACCATTATCCTTTACTATAGGTGTGCGATGTTATATTGCTCTGTGTGTTTATTTCACTCACTATATCAAGTTATCATGAGCCTAAGTTAATCTTAAAATGATTCATTGCTTAGTAAAACTTGCACAAATCCTATCGTGATGAATTGGCAATTACACTTTTATGCGTTAGCGATTATCATGATTACATATTGTTGAATCAATCTTTTTGGAGGATAAATTGGCAGACCAAATCAATCTTGATAGTCCAGAATTTGCAGTACCAGAGGCAAATCGGATTGTGGTGAATAATTACCCAAGCCAGATGATGCCCATCCCTGCCTCGCGCATGTTTGAAATTAAAAAGGCACTCGCTACTTATAAGCAAAATTTTGGTTCAGATGCTCCTGCTTATGATGCTTCTCAAGGGGATGGTGGTGCAAGCCTGCCCGGTGTTCCTCAAAATATTTTAGAGCGTGCTTTCCAATTACAAGTGGAACATGGCACAGCGTATGACATGCCCTATGGCACAGATTTATTTCGGAAGGTGACAGCCGAACATTATTGGCAACTCGATTCTTCATCAGGGTGGGGACCCAATAATATTATTTTTGTGCAAGGTGGGCGTGATGGGTTAAATAAAGCCTATTCTGCCATGATTGCGCTTGGCTATGGCAATGTCGGCGATGTTTTGGTTGTGAGCCGTGTCCCTTGGGTTAGTTACAACTGGGGTCCGTATGGTTTGGGGTTGAATGTTGTTTACGCGCCCGGTAGACCAGAAAATGGCTGGAGTTATACCCCAGAAAGTATCAAACTGACGGCTGAATATGTCAAATCGCAAGGGCGGAATATCGCGGGCATCGTCATCACCTCCCCAGATAACCCAACAGGTCGCACCATTTCGGTAGATGAACAAGTCGCATTGGCAAAATCGGCACTCGAAAATGGTATCGCTTTTGTGTTATTCGATTGGATTTATCATTGGGTGACAGATGGTGGTCATAACGATATTAATGCCGTCCTCAAAGCCTTTACCGCAGAAGAACGCAAACGCCTCATCTTTTTAGATGGCATCACCAAGAGCTTAGGCGGGTCGAATGTCCGTAGCGCCCATTTGGTCGCAGATGAAGCCGTTGTCAAATATGTGAATACGGTTGCATCTCATGGGATTGTGCCAAGTTTTTATGCCCAAGCGGTGGCGATTGCCGCCTATGAAATGGGCTTTGAAAAAGCCGCCGCATCTATTATTGAACCCTGCAAATTAAGCCGTCAGGCAATGCGGGAAGCATTAAAACAATCCGATACCCCATATATTATGGGTGATGGTTATTATGCCTTTATTGATTGTACCCGTTATATTGAAGCAGGTGGTTTTGGCGATTCTGCGGGCTTGGGGACATATTTGGGTGAAAAATATGGGATTACTGTTGTACCCGGTGTCCATTTTTCTAAAGCAGGGGCAAATTGGGTGCGCTTCTCGTATGCTTTGCCAGAAGAACGCACCAAAAAAGCCATTGCCCGTTTCTATGAAGGGTTAAAAAGTCTAATCAAATAAAAATCAATTGTATGAGGGTGCAACCTATTGCGCCCTCATTGATTACCCCTCTAAATTCCAAACTCGTGCTTTACCGTCCCAACCCCATGTGAGCAAGCGTGTTTCATCCCCATTCAAAATTGCACCACTGACCAAATTATCATGCAAGGCTTGGCGAATTAAATCACCTGTCTCGACATCCCAGACATAAGCGAATTGATATGCCCATGTGACTAATTTTGTGCCATCAGTGTTCAAATTTGCGCCTGTCACCCAATCGGTGTGCTTGAATTGTAATAATTGGTTTCCGCTTGCAACATCCCATAATCGGGCGGTTTCATCGGCGCCCCATGTCAGTAATTGTGTATCATTCATCACCCACTTTGCTCCGATGACGAAGGTTCGTGTGTGGCGGACAGTATCTACACGCCGTATTTCATCACCAGCCACTAACCATAAAATCACACCACTATCTGCGCCCCAACTGACAAATCGTGTTGCGTCTGTGGTTTGTGCTATGCCTGTTGTCTCTTCTGGGAATGTGTATGTCATGATATTTTCTTGTGAATCTAAATCCCAAATCGTTAGGTGGTTAGTCTCATCTAAGACCAGCATTTGTGATTCATCCACACTCCATTGTGCAGATAATATGGCTTCTGGAGATTCTTGGGCGAATATCCCATCCGAAAATGTTTGGTCGCGCACCGTTTGAATGTTTAAGATATGGTCATCATAAAAGACAAAGGCTGTACCGTCACTTTTCCAGAATCCATTTTTGACAGCCTTGTTCGTAGCAAATTTGTCTGTGATTATGCCCAGTTCTGTATTGATTAACAGCAGTTCGTTATTAATTGTCCACGCAACAATGTGAGATTTATCTGGATTCCATGATGCCCCACTAATTGAATTATCGTATATCATTTCCCAAATGACATCGCCCGATTGTGCATCGCTCATGCGGATTGTCCCATCATCAGATGTGGTCAAAATGCGGGTGTAGGTGTTATCCCAATTGGCATAAGTAACTCGTTCATCGTGGATGATATCTAATTCAGAAATATACGATTGGGCGCTGGTGGGGTGGGGCAGGGAAAATATCACGAAGGTGAAAAAAATTAAAATCCATTTCATGCGGGTATATCCTCATATAGCCGATACTTTTTATACCCTACACCAATATCGAAAAACAAACAAGGCGACCTATTGGTGTGGTCGCCCTGTTTGTCGGTGAGAATTTTGATTAGTCTTGTGCAGGGTTGTCATCGTGACTTTCCTCTGTGTGGCGTTGGCGCTTGTCGAGGCGGAAAGCGTTTGCAATTTGCTTAACTGCATTTTCGATGCTTTTTCGCTCTGCTTGTTCGACAATTCGCTGATGCTCTACAGAAGCCACAAACTCATTCAAAAGAGTGTTCATAATGATGTTGCTCCTCATGTCATAATTATTTATTAGGGTTCTCATTGGGTCACAAAAGTTTATTGTGAACCACACCTATACCTTATCATGATTCGCACAAGAATGTCAATAGAACAATGTTAAAGGTTTTTTAAGGGTCAGATAGGGGCAGAGGGTAAAAGTATAAATTGAGGGATAAAGTGTGTTTAGTATCGTTATAACTGTCAAATAATGAGTGTTAACTGTGCGAAAATAGCCGATTTTTTCGCACAGTTGGGTATTTGTTATAGGGTGGCGGTAGCGAGGGTTTTCTTAAGCCGAGAGATGCCTTCTGATACTGGAAACTGTGTATTAAAAACAGCAGACCCAACCACCATAATATTTGCGCCTGCTTGGGCGGCACTCATAATGGTTTGGGCATTAATTCCACCATCTACTTCTAGGTCTATATGGTGATGCAAATTCCCAATCATGGCGCGGAGTTCTGCGACCTTAGACATCATTTCTGGGATAAATTCTTGTCCGCCAAACCCCGGATTCACCGTCATCACCAGCACTTGGTCAACAAATGGCAAAATGGTTTCGAGGGCATTAGCAGGGGTATGTGGGTTAATTGCCACACCAGCCATACAGCCTAGTGCTTTAATTGTCATGATGGTGCGGTGCAAATGATGGTCTGCTTCGTAGTGGACGGTGATTCTATCTGCACCTGCGCGGGCAAATGATTCGATATGCAAGTGTGGTTGCATAATCATTAGGTGAACATCTAGTGGCAATTGTGTGATACGTCGTAACGCCTCTACGACAATTCCCCCCATGGTGATATTGGGGACAAATTGACCATCCATCACATCAATATGAATCATATCTGCGCCATTGGCTTCTGCATCTTGGACTTGTTCCCCAAGACGTGCAAAATCGGCGGCTAAAACAGAGGGTGCCAAGTGAATAATTTTGTGCATAAACATATCCCAAATGGTGAATTGTCATTATTTCACCCATTATAACCCAAATTCCCCTTATAGCCACAAGTTAGGCGAATGTGGTATCCTTTAGGGGATGAGTTACAGAATTGAGTGTTATCTATGTCTATAGTTTTGATATTATATGTTGCCATCATTGGCTATATCTATTACACCATTTATTTTGCAAATCATACTGATTTATTGGTCAGTCGAATGAGCGCGGGCGACCACTCCGATACCGCCTATTTAGTCGCTTTAGATGCTCGTTTAGCGATGATGCGCTCATTGCTGTATGTGGCGGTGTCATTTATTAGCTTATTTATCCCCTACTTGTTGTTGAATGCGTCTGCAAGTGCCAACGCAGAACAATTTTTAGAGCAGGGGATTGTTGTCCCACAGATAGATACCACCACGGTGGTTATTGGTATTGCCATGACCATCATCATGACAGGTTTTGGATTTCAGACAGTGAGTTCAACCCCGTTTCGGATGGCGATTGCCAAACGGATACCCGCCTATAAGCCCGATTCTTGGGTGCATAATACCGCCATCCTCATGATGTTATTGCTGATGACTGCCCAATTTATCCTCTTTTTATCACAAGGTGGTACAGAGGCGATGGCGCAATCTATTCAAGAAAATGGGGCAGATGTGGTTAGTTTGCTCATTCAACTGTGGTTGCAGGTGATAGCGGCATTTTTGGGCATTGGATGGGCAATTCGGCGTGATTGGACGAGTGCGCTCAATCGGCTTGGATTACGGATTCCCACCCGCCAAGATTGGCTATGGGGTATTGGTGGCGGACTTGGTTTATTGCTCATTTTGTGGATATTTGGCTTGGTGATGAGCCTGATTGTCGCCTTATTATTTCCAGACCAAATCGAATCGGTAGAAGCGATGAATCAGGCAAATGATAGCATTGCTATCGTTTTTTCGACTATTCCTCTGGCTCTTTTATTGTCCTCAACGGCGGCAATTGGCGAAGAAATTCTGTTTAGAGGGGCATTACAACCTATTTTTGGCAATGTCGCCATCAGCATTTTTTTTGCCTCACTCCATACCCAAAGTTTATTATCTCCTGCCATCATTTTGTTGTTTGCGATTTCGATAGGTTTGGGCATCATACGGAAACGTGCCAGCACCTCTGCCGCCATCATCGCCCATTTTATTTATAATTTTGCACAATTGTTGATAGCTATCCTACTTGTATCTTCAGTAGGGGGAATTTGAACCATGCTCAAAAAATTATTGATACTCTTTGTCCTTTGGTGTGTGAGTATCCCCATTCTGGCACAAGAAGAAACCGAAGAACCTTCACCCACACCAACACCTGATGCCGTATCAGAAACACCGACTGCCACACCCACACTCGGCACACCGACCCCAACCTTCACCCCGCGCCCCGATGTTCCTGCTTATATTTATGATTGGCGCGAAGAATTGTTATATCCTGTGGCAGTCTATTTTTTCTTAGTGATAGACCGCCCATTGAATACGATTCAAGATGTCAAATTGATGATGACGGTGCAAGGAGAAACAGAACCCCGCCTTTTAGAATTTGCAGAAATACGCCCATTTGTAACCGTGGATGACCCGTATACCGAGTTCAAATTGGTGTGGCTTATCCCCCCACAAAATCCGTTGCCTCTCAATGCGCGTGTGAATTATGAATGGCAAATTACCTTATCTGAAACCGAAATTACATCTGTCCCCGGTGTGTTTGCCTATCAGCACCCGCAAATTGAATGGGTGATAGATACTGATTCACAAAGCTGGCTCGATTTACTTTTACCTGTGGTAGATGATTTATCCTCAGATGATATTCGTCGTCGTTATACGCCTGTTTATGAGCAATTATCGCGCAATGTGGGATTTGCTCCACGATTTCAATTTGCGCTTCAAAATGATGAATATAAACTCGACCCTTGCCCAGATGGTGAATCTATCATTAGTTCATCGGGTGATGTTGAGGTGGCGTGTAATCCAGATGTGCTGAATAATATGTTGGCGCGGATGGGATACATCTTGCTCTCGGATGACACATCTTTCATTACACGCATCACCCCGACCCTGATAGACAATTTTTATGCGCCCCTTTGGGTGAACCATGATTCGCCCGCGTGGTTTAGACAAGGTATCACCATGTTATATACCCAAGTGGATAAGGGATTCGCGTTGGATTTGGTCAAATCTGCTTCGCGCACCAATACCTTATTTTCTTTGGATGAGATGAATAGCATCCCCGATGAGCGCCGTGATTTATGGTATGCCCAAAGTTATGTTATGACGATTTATATGGCGAATCGGATGGGCTTAACTGCCGTGTTCGATTTAGCGAAAAATCCTCTTGCAGAGTCGAATGCGTTTGAATTGGCGTATCAGGCAGGCATGAATGCCCCATTAGAAGCCTTAATGCCAACCCTTAATCAATGGGTATTCACTGACCAAGCACAATCGGTTGCATCTATTAGTTTGTATGATGAACCGACACCCATCCCAAGCCCAACACCGAGTGAAACATTCTTTCCACCAACCCCAACGAATACGGCGACCAATACCCCAACCGCCACCGCGACGGCGACTGTGACAGGGGTTTTATCGGCGACACCATTGCCCACCTTCACCCCGACCATTAGCCCAACCCCGCGCCCACCAACCATAACCCCACGTCCTGCGGGTTTCCGTGACCCTGCGCCAGCGATGCCGACTCTAGAACCAATCCCCGCCGAGCCGACACCATTCCCACCGATTGAAGGGGATATTCAAGCGACTAGCGATAGCGGTGTTTTGGTGACAGTTATCCTCGCGCTGGCATTGGTGGCGCTCGCTATTTTATTTGCTGTCTATTGGCGGACGGAGCGCACAAAATGACCGATAAAATTAATTTA
>CALDGT010000440.1 GCA_937942935.1 uncultured Chloroflexota bacterium
ATACTGCGTTCTTAATACCCCTATGACCGAAAATCCAGATATTTCAACAGACTCCCAACAATGAGTTCATATCCATCCAATTTGATCATCGGTTGAATATTTACCCCATTAAAATGTTCAAGACCTGCTTTATCTGCCACAGATTGGCGAATGGTCTGGTACGCATTGCGAACACCCGCCTCATCTTTGATATTCAACATCACACCGCCAACATCCGTTTTATGGGTGATGGTGAGCGAGTGAATTTTGACCACAACGGGATAACCCATTTTTTCGGCGGCAACAACTGCTTCATCTTCTGTTTCGGCAATCACATCGGGAATAACAGGCATCCCATATGCGCCTAGAACCTGTTTCGATTCATTTTCAGTGAGGATTGTGCGCCCTTCTGCGCGGGCGCGGTTGATAATATCTTCAACTAACGTCCGATTTGGCTTATATTCTTCATCCGAAAGGAGCATGGGGGTTTCATACAATAAATCCAGATTATAGCTATAGCGCCACATATAATTAAATAAGCGCACGGCAGTATCTGGATACGAGAAGGTTGGGATATTGGCGCGGTTCAAAATGCGTTCCCCTGCTTCAACGGCTGTCCCGCCCATCCAACTGGCTAAAACAGGTTTACCATTCAAATCTGCATAGGCACGTAGGGCTTCGGCTGTGCCTGTGGGGTCGGTCATATCTTGTGGGGTGAGGATGACCAAAAGCCCGTCACTATTGGGGTCTTTAGCGGCAATTTCGAGGGCTTTTGCATAACGGGCAGGGTCGGCATCCCCCAAAATATCAATCGGGTTATTATGTGACCATGCGGCAGGCAAGAAACTGTTTAATTCTTTCATCGTTTCGTCAGAAATTTCGGTCAATTCACCGCCTTCGCTGATGAGCGCATCTGTCGCAAGCACACCCGGTCCGCCCGCATTGGTGACAATGGTCAAACGGCGACCTTTTGGACGTGGTTGCTTAGAAAACACTTCTGCCATATAAAACACATCGGCAATGCGGTCTACGCGCAACACACCCACACGGCGGAAGGCAATATCCAATACTTCATCACTCCCTGTGAGCGAACCCGTGTGTGAAGCGGCGGCTTTGGCGGCGGCATCTGTCCGCCCCGCTTTGATAACGATAATCGGCTTGGTGCGGGCGACTTCTTTGGCGGCAGACAAGAATGCGCGAGCATCACCAATAGATTCCATATAAATGACAATACTATGCGTATTTGGGTCATTGCCCAAATAGGTAATCAGGTCACCCCAACCGACATCCATCATAGAGCCAATAGAGATAAAGGCGCTAAACCCAACATTTTCTTCAAAACTCCAATCCAAAACGGCGGTACAAATCGCCCCGCTTTGGCTGATGAACGCGACATTTCCCGGACGCGCCATAGAACCCGCAAAGGTGGCATTTAAGCCAAATAGTGGCATCATCACACCCAAGCAATTGGGACCAATAATCCGCATTTTGCCTTTGGCGGTCTCCATAATTTGACGTTCTAATTCTAGCCCCTCGGGACCAATTTCTTTGAATCCGGCAGAAATGATAATCGCACCGGGGACACCAATTTCGACACAATCTTTGATGATAGCTGGGACAGTTTTGGCGGGGGTGACAATAACGGCTAAATCAATTGGGTCGGGGATGGCTTTAATGCTGGGATAAGTACGGATGCCCATCACATTCGGGCGGTTTGGGTTGACGGGGAAAATCGTCCCGCCAAAGGGATTTGCGAGCAAATTCTTGATGATAGTACGCCCAACACTGCCCTCTTTTTCGGTTGCGCCAATGATGGCGATATTATTGGGCTTGAGGATGGGGTCTAATGGGTTACGTTTATTTACTGTGCGTGCCATGAAAGTTTTTTCTCCTACTGACCATTTTTTTACACATCTATAAGCATATATCAAAGGAGAAAAAAATCCCATATAATGAATCTCATAAGATTGTCATGTGGAAGGTCAATATGATAACAGTGAGAAAAAGCATACTATCCTCAAAATGAGAATCTTATATAATGAATTATATAAATAAAAACCCTCTTATAGAAAGCACCATATAATATGTCTGTCAACAAAAGGTCATTTGTGTTGTTAGTTGATGGTGATAATGCACAACCTGCACTCATCCCACAAATATTAGAGAAAGTTAGTGAGTATGGTGATATTCTAATCAAACGGGTTTATGGAGATTGGTCACAAGACCAACTAAAAAGTTGGCGTGAAGTCGTCCTTCGCCATGCCTTTGAGACTCCTCACCGATTCAATGGTAGCACCAATAAAAATGCGACAGACATTTCTCTTGTTATTGATGCAATGGATATTCTATGGGGACGCGCTAATGAGATTGATGGATTTTGTATTGTATCCAGCGATAGTGATTTCACCCATTTAGTAGCCCGTATCCGCCAAAGTAATCTGACCGTTATTGGCATTGGGAAAAAAGATACATCTTCATCCTTCAAGGATGTGTGCAATGTTTTTATTACCACAGAGGAATTAAAAAATCCAAAATCAAGTGAAATAGCATCAACGTCTGTAGAAACAACAAATAGTCAATCACTGGAATATATTTCTTTTGAGTCGTTATTTGTTCAGGCATACGAAGTTGGAATTAGCAAAAATATACAAAATGAATCTGGCTAATTATTACTTCAGGATATACGCTCAATAATGAAAGAACTGAACCCAGAATCGCTTTCAAAAAAAAAAAAAAAAATGCCAGCATTTGTGGCTAAA
>CALDGT010000441.1 GCA_937942935.1 uncultured Chloroflexota bacterium
CGTCAGGCTATCATCCCCCCACGGATGCACCCCATAATTCACTTGTGCGGATGTGGGGGTGATATGTTTGCCAAAAATTTCAAAAATGGCGATTTCACCCGATTTTTCGGGGGTGTCCTCATACCCAATCATCCACAACGCGACCACATTCCGATGCGTGATGCCTGTGGCTTTGGCGCGGATTTCAAAATATCCGTATTGCGGGGTGTAGAGTTGCACATTTTCTTGCGCCTCACGCACAATCAAATCTTTATTGAACCGATGTTGCCCAAACGGACTGCCTACTGCCCCCGCGAATAATCCTGTTTGGATGGATGAGACAATCACATCGCCGTTAAATTCGGGACACCAAGGGCGCTGATTTTCTGTGATTTGCAACACCAAATTGCTCGGCTCAAAGGTATATTGTGGGCGTGATGCCTCACGGGAACTCCATTGTGGCAGATATAAAGGAAGCCACTTGGTCATATCCAGCGTATCGGCTTCAAATTCATCATGAAATTCGAGTTTATATCCCGTTTTTTCTAACGGATTCGCGGGAAAATCGGCATGAAGTGTCACCTACACATCCTTTCGTTATCAAATGAAGTTTTATTTTACTTGACTCAATGCCCAATGTGAGATAGTGATTTCTGTCATTCAAACAGATGATATAGGAAGGATTCGGCACACCCACGCTATCCTGTACAATTCAATAAAATGGTATATTTTTTTGAAAAGGATTTGATACTCATGCCACCTAAAAATCATTTTGACCAACCCCATATCAAGACGGTTGTCGAACCGTTTCGGATTCGCTCCGTAGAGCCGATTACCTTCACCACACCACAACAACGCGCCGAATATTTGGCAAATGCGGGGTATAATCCGTTTTTGCTCCATGCCGATTACGTGCTAATTGACCTGCTCACCGATAGCGGGACGGGTGCGATGTCATCCCGTCAATGGGCGGGGATGATTGCCAGTGATGAATCGTATGCGGGCGCGACATCGTTCTATAAATTTGAATCGGCAGTAAAAGATATTACAGGCTTTAAGCATGTTATCCCCACGCATCAGGGACGCGCCGCAGAGCATATTTTATTCGCTAACACCGTAAAAAAAGGCAAAGTCGTCCCCAGTAACACCCATTTCGATAC
>CALDGT010000442.1 GCA_937942935.1 uncultured Chloroflexota bacterium
ATTTCATACAGCGTGTCTTCGCCCCACCTCGCATAAACCAATGTGATAGAAAAATCATTGAGCAATATAAAAACTGCCCCACCAACACTCATTTGCATATCCCCAATAAATGCCCCACCACCCGTCGCCCATAAGCGAGGAGTAGCATCCTCGCCTATGATATAAACGGCTGTATTATTTTGGATGACTAAAAAGTCCGATGTTTGTGGCACAGAGAAAAATGGCTCTGGCTGATTGGGCGTATGTCTATAATGAGCCTGAGATAAATCACTATCCATCACAAAAAAAGTTTGTCCCTGTTGGCTATATTCAAGATAAGCTAACTTTTCTCCATCATCTGACCACACGGGAGATAATAGTAAATGTGTGTTTTTTAATTCACCTAATGAGGTCATCGTCATATCGGTTTGAAACTGCCAAAGTTGTGTCATTAGTGGTGTTGCGGATGGATACAATGAATCTGGATGAGGGATTGCAACACGCGCAACATCGTCACTCATCCACTGAATAGGCGGATAATAACCCTCATGCGATGCGTTTGATATGGCGGGAAATGTCATCACCAGTTGCGGGGTCATTTCGTCTGTTAAAAGTGATAATAACTGAATTTTACCCTCTTGTTGCTGATGTACCCCCGCAAACGCAATACTAAGCCATGTCCGATTTGGGTTTATGGTCATCATAAATGCGCCCCCCATATCCCACTGGCTCACAGTATCGGCTTCTAAATCCATCCGATACAATATTGTACTCGGCAATAAATTCAACATTCCGTCAGTCGGTGGTAAATAGGTATTCACCCATAAAATCGTCTCTGATTGCCATTCGACCTGACGGGGATAACGAATATCCACATCGCGCAAATCTGCGCCATCAATCCCAATCACCGATAACGATTCAACATAGGGATAATTGCCCCGTAGTAGCGCCACTTGTTCACCGCTAGGTGATAATTTTGGAAAAATAAGGTTGCCAACCGAGAATACTTGGCTTATGCTATCATGCCAAACGACCAAATCACCATTTTCAACCCACACAACTAAGGGTGTAGATTCATCGGCATATACAACTGAAAGGCAAAGTAGGACAATCATCCACAAAATTATTTTTTTCATCAGTGCGCCCCTACGAAAATTTCATAAATTCATTAAAATGATAACGTAACTTTGTTCATTTGTGAAAAAAGAAATCATTTATGATGCGTTTTATAACCGAAACTGAAGCAATTACTTACGTCTTTGAATCACTTGCCCGCACCAATTGGCGTGAACGCGGGTTAGATGAGCATACGCGCGATTTATCGCCATCACGCAAATTGCTCATGGCAACAGGCTTACTCGATACACGCAGAGAATATGCGGTTGTGACGGGGAGCAAAGGCAAAGGCTCTGTGACCGCCATCACCGCCAAATTATTGCAATCATTAGGGCATACTGTGGGCATGGTGACGAGTCCACACCTCACCACTTATCGGCAACGCTTTCGTGTGAATGGAAAAATGATTAGCGAAGCCGATTTAGTCCGCATTATCGGCGAATTATCTCCTGATATTGATGCGGTGAATGCCACCCTAGAAGAAGGACGTTATTTAAGCCCACAAGGGATATTTTTGGCAACAGCGCTCAAATGGTTTGATGAGCAAAATGTCACCGTTGCTATCATCGAGGTCGGGCGTGGTGGACGCTATGACGACAATTCTTTGGTGAATAATCGTTTGTCATTGTTCACCCCCATCATCATTGAACATGCCCGTTATTTAGGAAAAACCTTAGACCGTATCGCATGGCACAAAGCAGGCATTATCAAACCACATAGCACCGCTTATAGCCTTCCCCAAGCGCCTATCGTGATGGATACCCTTCGCAGAGAAGCGGATGCGGTAGATGCTCGGTTTGAATGGTTGGCAAGCACCGATATGGGCGAATATTTGGGGCATACCAAAGATGGTCAATTGGGGATGCGTGTGGATATGGGGCGCTACGGCGAAGTGATTATCCCCATGCTCGGACGTTATGAAGTCGAAAATGCGTCTTTGGCGGTTTGGGCGGCGGGCAACCTGCACGGGCGACTCAAGACCGATATTAAACACGGGTCATCTGACTATGTAGACAAAATCCGACATGGGCTAGAGCATGTCTTTTGGCCCGGACGATGCCAAAAATTACAAGATTCGCCTGCGGTTTATATTGATGGCGCAATTAACCCACTCTCTGCAAAATCATTTGTAGATAGTGTGCGCGATTTTCTCACACAACCGGTTGTGGCGGTTTTAGCGGTGCCGTATGACCGCGATTTAGATGGTGTGGGCAAAATATTCGCCCAAATTAGCCAAACTATCATCCTCACCCAAACAGACCGCAATGTCGCCATCCCATTCCCTAAGCCAGAAGATGCCATGAGGGTTGTCAAACAATATCATGACCATGTACATTTTGCGCCGACTGTCGCAGAAGCCATTGACCTCGCCAAAAAATATGCGACAACCGATGGCACAGTCCTTATGTCTGTGGCACAACCCGCCATTGGTGATGCCATGCACTATTATGACCTCCACTACGAAACAATTTGATGCTGGGGGATAATATGACAAAATCAGGTGTCTGGGCAGATACCCCACAACGGCTATTAACAGTTATCATCGGGTTGCCAATTGTTTTGGGGATTGTATTCGCAGGTGCGCCCCTTTCAACCATTACTATCATCGTCATTGCGGGAATTGCCAGCATTGAGTTATATACCATTTCGCATGTGAATCGGCAACGATTAGGGTTATTTATCATTGGTGTGCTGATTTATATTGGATTCCCCATGTTTTTATTGATACTCATCCGCGATGGCGACCATGGCTTAGAGTGGACATTGATGTTATTTTTCACCAATTGGGGTACCGATACCTTTGCCTTATTAGGTGGGCGGATGTTCGGCAAACATAAATTAGCGCCACGCATTTCGGCTGGTAAAACATGGGAAGGCGCAGAAATTGGGTTTATCTCTGGTTGTTGCGCGGGATGGATTGTTGGGCTAACAGCAGGGTTGCCATTCCTCACAGTCCTCATTGCCCCACCATGTGTATCTATTATGACCATTTTAGGCGATTTATTAGAATCGAGAATCAAGCGCCTGCTCAAAGTGAAAGATGCGAGTCATCTGCTACCCGGTCATGGCGGATTTTTAGACCGTATTGATGGTTTATTGTTGGCTATACCTGTTTTTTATGTCATCATAAAATTATCTTAGACCATCCTAACTTATCGTTTACCGATTGTCTAAGTCATCCTTCGTGGCGTATGCTGAAAGTAGGCATAATCATGGAGGGATTTTTTTAGATGACAACCAGCACACAAGTGAAACAAGTTTTACTCATCACCTTATTTTTCAATTTTGCAGTGGCATTTGGCAAAATTGTGGTTGGTTTGATGAGTGGCGCACTGGCAATCACTGCCGATGGTTTTCACTCACTCATTGATGGGTCATCAAATGTGATGGCGCTCATCGCCAACAGAATTGCCGCACGTCCCGCCGATGATGACCACCCTTATGGACACAGACGCTATGAAACCCTTGCCGCCTTGCTCATTGGTGTGTTTTTGCTCCTTGTGGCATGGGAAATTATCACAGGGGCGCTTGACCGCCTCATCAACCCTGCCGATTTGGTCATTACACCCCTCACCTTTGTGGTGATGTTCATCACCCTCAGTATTAATTTAGGTGTGAGCCAATATGAACGCCGAGAAGCAAAACGCCTCAATTCAGAATTACTCCATGCCGATGCCGCCAATACCAGCGCCGATGTCTTTGTGACCCTCTCAGTCATCGTCAGCATGAGCCTGATTAGCCTCACAGGATGGTTATGGATTGATGCACTATCGGCACTCATTGTCGTAACCCTCATCGGGCGTGCAGGAATGAGCATCATGAACCAAACAGGGCGCGTTTTGGTAGATACTGCACCATATACCCCAGAGGAACTCA
>CALDGT010000443.1 GCA_937942935.1 uncultured Chloroflexota bacterium
CACAAGCAGATATGTGGATGTATAGCGCGTATGATACCAATTCATTGGCAAATGCGACTATCACCATCACAACCACCAATCGGTTATTCCATTCACAAATCGGTGATATTCACTTTCAACAAGGTTACTCCCCTGCTCATGAAACGACTATTCAAACACAATTAATCACGGTTATCATGCAAGCATTGAATGATATTTTAGGAGAGTTTATCACCATTCAATCGATTGTGTTATCTGACCAAAACATCGAAATTTTAGCGGAACGCCCATAAACTTTAGGAGTCATTTTATCATGCCACTTTTCAATTTATTTCAGAAACCCAATATCGAAAAAGCAATTGCTAACCGCGATGTAAATG
This sequence comes from uncultured Chloroflexota bacterium, assembly GCA_937942935.1. Lineage (GTDB taxonomy): Bacteria > Chloroflexota > Anaerolineae > Aggregatilineales > Phototrophicaceae. The sequence goes on from CALDGT010000443.1 coordinate 360, forward strand.
GATTAATTAAGGCACTATCTTATCTCACTGAATCAGACCAGCGAGCAAAACAAAAATCGGTTGAACAGTTAGTCAGGGTCATTGTTTTATTGGGTGAGATTGGTGATATACAGGCTGTTGAGCCACTCATCGACCAAACACGTTTTTCTGGTCGTCTGGTGTATACGCTCATAAGCGAAGAAGAAATAGCCGTTTTATGTGCAGAGGCACTCGCAAATATCGGAGATGAGCGTGCGCTTGAACCCCTACATACATTATTCGGTCGGGTATATCAACAAAGTCTGTCTATACGACTCATTAAATCTATCAAAAAGTTTGGCAAACCAATCCCCGCAAAACTTATTGAACAAATTCTTCATGAGCCTCTCCGTATAATTAAAGAAGTGGATCTTTCGGCTATCAATGACTCAAACTTGCAAAAATACATCGAACAATTAGATGCAATGGGAGAGTTAGCCATCGAAACGCTTGTCTCATGGCTCAATCTTCCGTCAGGATTCGTGCCAAGGTCAGGGAATGATTGGACACAGCACACACCCAAAAGAATATTAGCCGCTTATCAATTACGGAAACTCGGTTGGCAACCCGATAATGATGCCGATAAACTGACTTTTTTTGTTCTGGCTAGGGATTGGGATAAATTGGGAGGATTAGTTCTGCCTATATCCCATTTTGGTGAGGTAAGGTATCTCTTTTTTGCACACATTGAGTGTAAAGATGATAAACCATTTGCTGGATACCTTTCCCTATATCATAATAAAAATATAGGAATCGGCACGGCAACCATCCTTGTTAAATGGTATCAGGATAAAACAGTAGATGACAACTATAAAATACGAATCTTAGATGTACGCGATAAAATCCTTGCTTGCAATGTTGATTTTCCTGTATAACCTTCACAGGTTGCGCGGACCCATAAAACGGTCGCCATTAAAATGAATCATGTGGTTGGGCATTTCGCTTAACCACACTTCTGTTTCCCATGCAATCTCGCTGAGGAAGGTTTTGAATATTGCAAAATCGGGGAACGCGCTCACATAGATGAGACCCGCAGGGCAGGCTTTTACAACTTATTCATGAGCCTATTTTATAAAATCTCTTTCTATAGTGGCGGATAGATATAGATACATTTATCCGCCACGCTTTAAGCCTCATTTCATGGTGAAGTCCTATTTAGGCGGGCGATTTGCTCGCGGGCGGGGGTAAAATTGGGATTAAAATTCAGCACCGCATTAAAATCAGTGATGGCGCGGTCACGTTCACCCAAGTCGGCGTGGGATAATCCGCCAGATTGGCGTGATAATACTAATTATATATTTGGAGATGGAAATAGTAATAATCTAAAATTATAAAAAGGGGCTTTTGGTACTGCTAATACCAAACTGGTATGTCCATGTGCTGCTCAAGATTCGTCTTCTACACGAAATGTTGATAGTAATAATGGTGTGCATTTATCAAATGGCGAGCCTTACCCCAATAACATAAGATGTTATCCTGAAGTTTCGGAGGAAAACTAATGAAAATATTAACAACACTCTTTATATTGATTTTGTTGAGCTTAAATATCTATGCTCAATCATTACTAGGAGAGACTAACACAAACACGATAATATATGTCAAAGGATTTGGAGAGGCTTATGGTTATGTTTCTCAAATAGGCTCAGATATAAATACATACCAAGTACCTGCAGGACACTGTACATCTTTATCTCCAAATGGCAGATATTTAGCAGAATCATCGGAAAATGCACAGACACTCAAAATTTTTTATTTCCCTACAATGGAACTAATTTATCAACAAAGCTGGAATGAGATTTGGGAAGACTGTTATTTTAGCTGGGAAGGTCAAGATATTCTTGGGTTTTATGTTGTTAACTTAGGTTTGTCCAATTCGCCACTATTCAAATTTGAGAACCTATTATTAACCGAAATCTCACTT
>CALDGT010000444.1 GCA_937942935.1 uncultured Chloroflexota bacterium
CACTCGATATTGCCCCCATCGCAAATCCAGTTGAGGTGACAATTGAATCTACCACTTAGCGAACCCGTATTCATCGGCGATACTATATCGGTTGAAATCACCATCAAAGAGACTAAAGAAGCGGGCAGATTGGGCGGTGGATTGGTCACATTTGAGGTGCGAATCCTCAATCAACACGGAAAAGCCGTCCAAAAAGGGGATTGGGTCGTACTAATTGCCAGCAGACCATCAGCATAACGTAAGAAATTTGGAATTTAAGGGTGCTATCGGGTATAATTTGCCTATAAATAAGCATCTAAATAAGTGAGGATTGATTATGGAATTAGGATTATTGGTGATGGTGATTATCATCATCGTCACAATTGTGGTGATGTCGGCGGTGATGTTCTATGGCTTAAAACATGACCCTCACATGGATGTGCGTAGCCCAGAATCATCGCGTGCGGTGCAAATTTTGCAAACCCAAAATAGTGCCGCCGCCAAAAAATTAGCAGAAATTCAAACACAATCTCAACTCGCTAGTGAATCGGCTGGTGGTGGTTCATCTAAAGCGGGTGGGAGTGCGTTGGGGAGCGATGAAGAAAAAGCCGCACGAAAAGCCGCCGCGCTCGCCAGAAAAGCCGCCAAACAAGGATAGTGCATTGTTGCCGTCTCAGACGGCATAATGCTTATCCTTCGTCCTATCCAAACCCCATACGTCGCTCACATTTCCGTTAGTGATTATAAAAGGATGATAGTGTCATGACACAACAAGAACGCCTCCAACAGGCGATGATGATGTTAGAATTGGGTGATATTGAAGACCGTCTGAATGCGTTAACCGTTGTCGCAGAAGAACGTCATTTACCTGCTGTGCCATTTTTGGTCGCTTGGTTGCCCAATGCAGACCCCGGCACACGGTATCTGATTGTCAAAACACTCACATTATTGCCTCACGATGATGCTGTCCCTGTCCTCTTAGAAGCCATGCGTTGGGATGATATGTGGACACGCGCCGCCATCACTGCCGCGCTCATCGCCAATGGTTCTAGTGTGGTCATTGAAGGTCTAATTGATGCCCTGCGCGATGAAAAAAGTGCTGTGCGTCGTGCCGCCGCCAAAGCACTCGGCAAAATTGAGATTAAAATCGAGACCGATTCTCATGCAGTCGTCATGCGTGGGTTATCGGCGGCGTTATTAGATGTAGATGATGGTGTGCGCCGTTTTGCCGCCGAAGCACTCGGCAGGCTTGGAGCAGAAGGTAAAGTTTCTGAACTGTCAGATGCACTCAATGACAAAGATGCAACCGTCAGAATTGCGGCATTTCGCGCACTCGCCAATATAGATACCCCAGAAGCCCGTAACGCGGTGCATCGCTGGTCAAAAACACAATAATCATGGTGTAGGGGTTTATTTTGATATTGACAAATGCCCCTACACGCCCTATACTGATGACATGCTCAAATCCGCCGCGATAGCTCAGCTGGTAGAGCAATGCACTGAAAATGCATGGGTCGCCGGTTCGATCCCGGCTTGCGGCAAAGCATAGAAAAACCAATCCATCATGGGTTGGTTTTTTTTATTTTACCCAACGACTTGCCCACGCAAACCATTTTTGGAATACAATAAAAGTAACAATTTGTTATAGTCTTGGATGAAGGTTTTACACCATGTCTAAATTACGCCCATTTGTCATTTTATTTTGCCTAATTGCCATCACATGGCAAAGTATGGCACAAACCGCCGCCGAATGTACCGATTTGGTTGAGCGTGCTATCCTTGCCTTACAAGATAATTGCACCGATTTAGAACGCAATAGCGCGTGTTATGGTTATAATGCCGTCAGTGCCATTTTTTCTCAGGTTGTCCCCAATGATTATTTCACCCGCCCATCCGATAGAGCAGGCTTGCTCGATTTAATCAGCCTACAGACAACGCCGTTAGACACAGAAAATGACCGTTGGGGCATTGCGGTGATGAATATGCAAGCCAATTTGCCCAATACACTCCCCGGTCAGGCTGTGACTGTATTGCTGTTGGGCGATTCGACCATCGAAAATCGGGTGAACCCACTCGATATTGCCCCCATCGCAAATCCAGTTGAGGTGACAATTGAATCTACCACAGAAGCCCGCACATCCCCTAGCGATGCCAGTAATAGCCTAAGTCGGGTACAAAGTGGCACATCCCTATTAGCCGATGCGCTCAATGGTGATGGCACATGGCTACGGGTGGTAGTAGATGATATTCCGGCATGGATTCGGCGCGATGCGACCAATTCGCCATCTGGATTAAACGAATTGCCAGCCATCACAGCGCCCATTCAATCGCCCATGCAAGCCTTTTATTTCACCACAGGCGTGGGTGAGGTGGGATGTGTCGAAGCACCCAATACTATCACTATCAAAAGCCCAGAAACTATGACGGTGGATTTATCGGTGAATGGTGTGGATATTCGGATTGGTAGCACCATCACCCTCCGCAATGTCACCCAAAATCAGGTCGCTTTCACTGTCCAAGAAGGGCATTTAGAAACAGTCACGGGGGAATATATTGAAGCAGGCGATACACTTATCGCCCAAACGGATGAGGTAGGCAATATTGTTTATTGGCAAGAGAGTCGTCCTGCCACCGAAGAAGAATTGGCTTATGGCGAAATTGCAGAACGCGCATTAGGCATAGAACCCGAAGAAACAGCCCCAGAGACCAATGAAGAGGGGGAACTGATTCATATCGTTGTTGCAGGCGACACTTTATTCAGCATTGCCCGCCAATATAATGCGAGTATGCCCGCGATTATTTCACGCAATCAATTAGCAGACCCCAGAAGCATTTTTGTGGGGCAACGCCTCATCATCCCAAATCCCAATAGCGGGTTTGTCGGGTTAGATGATAGCCCCACCAATCCCCCAACAGCAACACAAATCGTTACCAGTGGGGTGGATTGTAGCACCTTTGCCCCCACTAGCCCGTTACAAGGGTTAATGCTCGGCGAAAATACCTTCCAATGGACACCCGCCAATGGTGCAACCAGCTATCGTGTGATTGTTACCAACCGAACAGAACCGCGTAGCGTGGCGTTTGATGCCCCTGCCCCATATACCTCATTGGTTGGTTTGGTAGAACAAAGCACCGTTGGCGGTGGATTCGATTTTGCGTGGCGCGTACAAGCCCTGCAAAATGGTGTTGTGGTCTGTGATAGTGGTGATAGAGTCATGCAACGTGGCGGAGTGCGTTATTTTAGCGCATCGTGGGCATGTGTTGCGCCAAATAACATTGTTGTCACTTATAGCGGTGTGTTGCCAGATGATACTATCACGGTCAAATTTTATAACCCCATCACAGCCGGTTATGAGGAGCAAAAAGGGCTTGGGCAAAGTGGGACACTCACATTTAGGAACATGACAGGTGGCGCATATTTAGGCGTTGCCTTCACATCATCTGGCGAACAGCTTTCGCTCACACCAGACCCATTGTTAGCTTGCCCGTAATCCTTTAGGGTGAAATGTGGCTTATACTGATGAAAGCATGATTCGTATACCAGAGAGGATTTATCATTTATGAGACGATTTTGGATATATTTTATCATCATGACAATCTTTGGGATGGGGATATTACCACCCCTATCTGCCCAAGAAGATGATGAGGAGTGTCCGCCTGTTATCACCGATGCCATCACCTTAGCAGGGGAAAGTTGTGATGATTTGGGGCGCAATTCAGCTTGTTATGGGCATAATCAGGTGGTGGCATCTTTCGCTTCAGAAGATACCGCAGAAAATTTTTCTGAGCCATCTGATATTGCGGAACTCGCCGATGTGGTGAGCATTAGCACCTCTGCACTCAATGCAGAAGAATCTATTTGGGGTTTAGCATTGATGAATGTTCAAGCGAATATCCCCGATACCATCCCCGGTCAAGCCGTCTTATTCTTTTTGATGGGACAAACCGAGGTCGAAAATCGGTCTGCAACCCCACCCGAAATCATCCCCACTACAATCATCGTCACTGCCTCCGAAAACGCGAATGTGCGAAGTGGCGCAGGACGCAATTTTAATTCGCTCGGCACCGTTGCACCCAATAGCACCCAAACCGCGACAGGTGTGAGTGAAGATGGCAATTGGGTACGGATTACGTTTGGCGATGTTGATGGCTGGGTTAGCCGTAGCCTAATCGCACCACAAGATGAAACGGCTTTTAATGCGCTCCCATTGGTGACAAGCGACATTTTATCGCCCATGCAAGCCTTTTATTTCACCACAGGCGCGGGCAATCCTGCTTGTAAAACCGCCCCAGACGCGCTTGTCATCCAAAGCCCAGAACGGCTATCGGTGAATATGACCATCAATGGCGCAACGGTAAAAATTGGCTCAACCATTGTCCTCACTACACAATTAGGGTCAGATAGTGCAGATGATGATTTAGATGTTGCTTGTCGGCGCACAGAAGCTATCGTCTTAGATGGGGAATTGGTGGGCAATCAGAATACCCTCTTTGTCCCATTGGGGCATTCTGCTTCATTCATCGCATGTTTGGATGAGACAGGTGATGTCGTCCCGCAGGGAGATTGGGAAGCGGGCGGGATTGTCCCAGAAGAACGATTGGCACAATTTGCCATCTTAGAAACCCTCCCAGAAGGCTTTTTGCACTATCCCATTCGCATCCCCACCCGCGCCGATATTGAAGAAGCCTTGCGCCCAGACCCCACAGCAACCCCACAACCGAATGTGATAGCAACATCAACCCCAAGCGCGACAGGTGGTATAGATTGTAGCGGATTTGTTGCCATTTCTCCGTTAGATGTTATCCCATGGGGTGTTCAAGAATTTCGTTGGTCGCCTGTGACGGGTGCAGAATTTTATTATTTCACACTCGTGCGGACAGATGGTTTACCGGGGTCGGTATTCATCAGCCAAGTGGGTGGCACAGCTCAATCCGTTTTTGCAGATGTTGGGCTTGGGGCATTATACCAAGTGGGGCGTGCATCGAATTTGGTTTGGCAGGCAGAAGCATGGGCATTAGATGGCAATGGGCAAGCCTATAAAGCCTGTTCAACAGCAACAATCCCTGTCCGCCGTACTGTAGCAAGTTTTAATGATATTTGTGCATCATTGGGCGGTTTTGTAACTGCACCAAATGAATGTCGAGATGGGGCTTCGCCAACAGCGAATATCATCACTATACCCGACTAACCTATAACAAATAGGGCGCGTTTTGCGCCCTATTTTTATTTATAACTGAAATCCACCCGTGATATACACCACTTTATGGACATAATTTTCGACATACGTCAAAAGCCGTTCATGCAAGGCTTTCCAATCTTCACTCTTGAGTACATCCCGCACTGTTTCGAGGTCATCGCCGATGGCTTCTGCCAAAATTTGGCGCGATGGTTCACGGCTATATACCGTATACCACGCCCATGTGGGTTTA
>CALDGT010000445.1 GCA_937942935.1 uncultured Chloroflexota bacterium
AGTCAAGATACATCAGGATTGCGGGTTTATGATGTCCCTAGCGATAGTGCCAATGCCGCCTCTATTGTCTTTAATATGAATTTTGTAGATGCACAAAAAGCGGCAATTTATGCAAATCGTGATTTTCGGATTGGTGTTTCTCATGCCATCAATCGCCAGCAAATTATGGTGCTGGTGTATGGTGATATGGGTGTGCCACGCCAAGTCGCTCCATTGCCCGATTCCCCCCTCTATAACCAACAATTAGAAACACAATACACCAAGTTTGACCTCACGCTCGCCAATGAATACCTAGACCGTGTTTTGCCACAAAAAGATGATGAAGGCTATCGGCTGATGCCCGATGGGGACAGATTGGTGGTGAATTTTCAGATTGGGGAGTCTTTTGGGTTAGGGTTTTCGCAAATAGCAGAACTTATTGTTCAGCAACTTGATGCGGTCGGCATTGAGGCGACTATCCAACTGGTAGAAAGCATTAACGCGCCATCTTATAGCAACCAACTCGAAGCGACCATCTATACAAGTGAGGGGGGCAGTGGGATTAGCGCCATTTTAGACCCGCGTTGGTTTGTCCCTGCGAGCGAAGCCTCGTATTATGCGACTGGATGGGCATCATGGTATATGAACCCAAATAACGCATCTGCGATTATGCCACCAGACCATATTTTGGCACAAATAGACTTGTATAGGCAGGTGCTATCTACGCCCGACACCGATGAACGGATTCGCCTGATGCAAGAGGTGTTACAAATTGCGGCAGATGAATTTTATGTCATCGGCATAGCCAGCCCACAAACACGTTACTGGCTCATCAATGAGCGCATTAATAATTTGCCCGATATATGGTTTGATGGCTGGATTCCGGGTATGCAATCTATCACCAGTCCTTTTCAATGGTTCTTTGATGAAGGATAATGGGGGTGCTTGCAGTGTGCTAATTGTGCAATAGGAGTTTGATGTGCGTATTTTATTGGTAGAAGACACAGAAGATTTAGCGGTTGTCATTCAAAGAGAATTGCAAAGCGCAGGTTATGAGGTGGATTGTGCCACAGATGGATTACGCGCATTAGAACTCCATGCCAGCAATCACCCCGATTTGATTGTATTAGATTGGTTATTGCCAAAATTAGATGGATTATCGGTATTACGCCAAATCAGAGAACATGCCGCCACGCCTGTTATCATGCTCACAGCGCGTCATGAAGAATTAGACCGTGTAATCGGGTTAGAGGCGGGTGCAGATGATTATCTCACCAAGCCATTTAGCATGATGGAATTGATTGCCCGCATTAAGGCGATATTCCGCCGTCTGGAATTATTTGAGCAAATGCTCAGGCGTGACCAAGTGGGGAGTGATGCCGATGTCCTCAGTTATCGCGGTTTAGAACTCGATTTGATGGCGCATCAAGCCAAATTAGACGGAATCGCCATAGACCTCAGCCGTACCGAATTTAATTTATTGCGCCTGTTCTTGAGCAATCAGGGACGGGTGTTTAGTCGTGCCTATTTATTAGAGACGATTTGGGAAGTGGCGTATATTGGGACAGATAGGGCAGTAGATAACACCATTATGCGCCTACGGAAAAAATTAGGCGCTATGGGAGATTGCATAGAGACTGTTTGGGGGTTGGGGTATCGCTTACAAACAGAGGCAACGCCTTGAATATCTTATGGAAAGTATCGCTCACGCGGTCATTTCTCATCGCACTGGTGAGCTTGGGTATTTTTTTAAGTGGTTTGAACTTATTAGGGGTAGAAATTTATGGTTTTATGACCCTGCTCATGACGGTGGTGAGCATCCTCATTTTTGCTTTTCTCACCCGTCTGCCGTCGGGTTTTTGGGGGTATCGGATATTATATGAATTGGTGTGTGTTGAGGTAGCGACGGTGTTGTTCATCATCGGCATCGTATGGGGGCGACTATTTAACCAAGAATTTGCTCCATACGAATTTTTTGTGATTTTAGGCGCTTTTTCGCATGTTGCGGTGCGCTTATTTGCCCGCCCGTATACGGTGTGGATGGCGATGTTGCATCGGCGGTTGGTATGGGAAATCACGCATGTTCAATTGCGCCTTGTCGTGTTGACCATGCTCGTATTATGTGGGTTGCTCCTCATCCTGATTTTATCAAATACCAATTCAGATTATCCTGCATCAATGACCATCAGCAATACGATTGGGTTATCTATCTCGCTCATGGGCGCATTTGGCATTCTCACAGGGGTAACAGTGATGATAATTATGCCCCCTGCCAGCATCATCGCCTACCTGACGGCGAGGCGTATCACCCAACGTATTGAACAATTGGCGCTCGCCACGCATAAAGTCCGTAACGGAGATGA
>CALDGT010000446.1 GCA_937942935.1 uncultured Chloroflexota bacterium
ATTCGTTGGCATACGGCGCTAATTGCCACGTTTTTGAGGCTTTGAGCAGGAAATCACCTTCACCTGCAAACGGGTCAAGAATCCGCCCGTCTGGGTATGGCGAGGGTTCGATGAGCGAGAGAATTGCCTCATGGTGCTTTTCTCCAATGGCGAAAAATCCCATCACTTCTCGGTTGGTTGCGCGACTCATGGCTAATACTCCTCATGGGTTTTGATGACCCAAAATGCTTGACGGACGAGCGACTCATCTTCCACATGACGCATGATGATGGCGCGGATGTTCCGTTCTTTGAAGATATTCTCGCGCCATTCATGTTGTTTCAGGCGGTGAATATCCTCATCTAATAATAGCACAAGTGTTTCTTTCTCGCCGAGTAACCGATACAATGCCCGTTTGCCGAGTGTGTCTATCGTGGGCGGGTATGGGATGTCGGGGGATAAGTTCAGGCTTTTGCCGAGTGTCATCAGAGAGGTCGTCAGATGTGCGATTTCATCTGCCGTATACTTTTCAGACAGGCGTTTGGTCAGCACATCGGTTAAGGCGATTCGCATCTCCGCTTGGCGGTGAGGCATATCACTCCACGCATGTTTCCGTAGGATGGGATACACATCGCGCATATAAATCGTCAATCTGATGTCGCCTGCTGGATAGCCAAAATAATCTTGGAGGAAACGATACACAGGGTCGTCGGCTTCGGTTGGCTCGGCGCTGGCGGATGCAGGTTCATCTGCGGATGGTTGCGTTGCTTGTGCTTCGATGTTCAATATCGTCACGGTCTGCGATGCGTCCGCTTTTTCGGATAAGGGTAATGCGCCTGTGGATACACCCAACGAGATGATGTGTTCCCAATCGGATGCTTTCAAGAACACGCCATACCCAACTGCCCCTACCCCACTGCATTTCTCAATGATTTGGGCGCTCATGCCTGTCGCCCACAAGGTCGGTAGCCAGTGCGGGAATACGGGCAGGTTGATGAGTTGATTCAGGTGTTGATGAAAGCTCGAATACACCTGCTCTGGCGACTTGGCGAGGATGAAGGCAAAGGTGAGTTCGGCGGGTTCAGAATAATTCGGGAACATATTGCGGTGCAGAAGGATGGTATGCTGAAAGTGGTGTGAGGACATATTCTCGGAATAATCTTCAAATGCCCCTTTGCTGTTGATGCTCAGTTCAACCGATGGTGCATCATCTGGATTGAGGAAAATTGTCTCTCCCCGCGAGAGGCGTGCGCGGATGGCTTCGACTGCCATTCTGGGACCGC
>CALDGT010000447.1 GCA_937942935.1 uncultured Chloroflexota bacterium
TTTGGACACGATACACAATCTCAACACGGTTGCTGGCGGTGAGTGTATCGGCAACTGTTGCACCCGGATTCGGTCCAATCACACCCGCGAAGGTAATCATATTGAACCCAGCATCATAGGCACAATTGGTTTGGGTAGATGCCCCGAATGTTGTACAGACCAAGCTACCGGGGATGAATGTTGTGCCAGCGAGTAATGGGTCTTCCATGATGACATTCAATGGGCTATTCGATGGATTCACCCAAATGATTGTCCATTCCAAGATATTCACACCCGCTTCGGTGAAGATTTTGCGACCAAATGGCGGGTCAAATAAGAAGGCAATTGCCGCTTCGTCATCTTCGAGAGGTGTTGGGGGAACACCATTACCCGGTGTCGAATTGGGGTCTGGCGCATCGGATACAGTCACTTCAGCATAATTTTCGGTTGTACCAATTGTCGGGTTCACCTGTACCTGATAGGTCAATGTGACAGTAGACGGATTCGTCATCGTGCCAATTGTCCATGTCAAGAAGGTATTCGACCCATCCACAACAACCGACCCTTGTGAGGTGGATGTTACACTCAAGAAGGTGACAGAGGTTGGGAAAATATCTACCACTTCGACATTGGTTGTTGCACCCGGTCCGACATTGCTCACCGTCACAGTATAGGTGATGATATCGCCGAATTGTGGGGTGAGGTCGCTGACAATCTTCGACAAACTCAAATCGGCATTAGACCCGACTGGATTCACATTGCAGGTAATATCAAATTCATACGGATTTTCGCTACTATCGTTATTGACAATGCTCACCGTACCCGCATAAGTCCCAAACGCCGCGGCAGTACATTCGATGGTCAAATCATCATTATTACCGGCTGTGATGGGTGATGCTGGGGTTGTGGTGATGGTGAAGCCTGCTGGCACAGTAATCGCGCCCAATGTCAGGTCAGATGCGCCCAGATTTTGGATGAAGAATGTCCGCGAGAGTGGAATACCAACACTTGTACCACCAAAATCGGTGAAATCGGTCAATACGGGTGTGGTATCGAGGTTGGCAATATTATTGCCATTGCCTGTCACATTAATTTCGGGTGTGCCTGCGGTGGCAACTGTACATTCAATATCAAATGTATAAACACCCTCATCGCTATCATCACTGTTAATGGTCACAGTCGCATTATAGGTTGCGGCTGTCCCAGACAAACATTCAATCACCAAATTCGCATTACTGCTACCATTAATCGTCCCAACAGGTGATGTGGTGATGCTGAATGGTGCAGGTAATGCGGGGACAGAGGTAATTGTTAGGGTCGCAGAACCCAGATTTTCGACAACAAATGTACGGCTTGTTGGAACACCAACCGTTGTCGTGACAAACAAGGTGTGGTCGCCAAAATTCGGCGCACTAGAACCATCTGGAATATTCACAGCATTGCCTGTGACATTAATTTCTGGCGTTGGCACAGGATTTACCACACATTCAATATCAAATGTATAGGGATTTTCATTGCTATCATCATTCGTAATCGAAACCGTACCAGAGAAGGTATTGGCACTCGCCGCCGTACATTCGACTGTGAATGTGGTCGTTGTGCTTGGCGCAACAGAGGTGCTAGGTACAGCAGTAACCGTGAAGCCTGCTGGCACAGTGATTGGGAGTGTGATGGTCAGGTTAGCGGTGCCTGTATTTTCGATGGTGTATGTGCGTGAGACAGGGTTGCCAACTGTGGTCGCCACAAATTCGGTGTGGTCGCCCAGATTTGGCGTATTCGCACCATCGGCAATCGTCACAGCATTGCCTGTCACATTCATTTCTGGCGACGATAACGCATTCACTGTACATTCAACATCAAATGTATAGGGGTTTTCATCACTATCATCATTATTGATGGTCACAGTAGCGGTGAATGTGTTCGCAGAAATTGCCAAGCATGTGACTTCAAAGGTGCTATCAGCCCCTGCATTAATGGTCGCCGCTGGTTGCAACGATACACTGAAATTGGTCGTGTCACTGATTGTCACCGCACCTGAGATGGTGAGTGTCGCTGTGCCTAGATTTTCAATCGTATATGTCCGTGTAACGGGATTACCAACCGTTGTTGTCGCAAATTCGGTGTGGTCGCCCAGATTTGGCGTATTCGCACCATCGGCAATAGATACCGCGTTGCCTGTCACATCCATTTCTGGCGCGGTTGGGTTCACAAGACACCCCACATCAAATGTATAGGGATTTTCATCACTATCATCATTAGCGATAAGCACCGTTGCGAAGTGTAAGCCTATCGTATCACCATCACATTGAACCACAAAGGTCGTGGTGGCATTTGGTGCGAGTGAGGTGGTCCCAGGTTGCACCGATATCGAGAATTCGGTGCTTCCGACAGTCACATAATCGGGAGC
>CALDGT010000448.1 GCA_937942935.1 uncultured Chloroflexota bacterium
CGCCTGAATCAGGCGCAGCAGAATGTTCTCGACATCTTCGCCCACATACCCCGCTTCGGTGAGCGCGGTAGCATCGGCAATACAAAACGGCACATCTAAAATCCGCGCCAGTGTTTGGGCGAGGAGTGTTTTACCACTCCCCGTTGGTCCCAACATAAGAATATTGCTTTTATCCAATTCAATGCCATCGGCGCTTTTTTCGGTCTGAATTCGTTTATAGTGGTTATAAACAGCCACACTCAAGACACGCTTGGCGTGGAATTGCCCAACCACATATTCATCTAAATGCGCCATAATGTCACGGGGCGAGAGCAAATTATTCACCCGAAATGTGCTGGTTTGTTGGGTGAAGGTGTGTTCTTCTTCCATCAACAAGTTATAGCAAAGTTCTACACAATAATTACAGATGAATACACCGTCTGGTCCAGCGATAAGGCGCTCGACATCTTCATGGTCACGCCCACAGAATGAGCAACGATGGTCATTGGATTGTAAACCCACGATTAATTTCCTTTTGCTTTATCCAGTTGTAAAACCGCATCAATAAGACCGTATTCAACGGCTTGATTAGCATTATAGTACACATCTCGGTCTGTGTCACGTTCAATCACTTCAAATGGTTTACCTGTGTGCTTGACAAAGATGTTATTGAGCAATTGTTTGAGGCGAATCATTTCATTCGCTTGAATAACAATATCAGAGGCTTGCCCTTGTGCGCCACCCAGTGGTTGGTGCATATGGATAGTAGCATTTGGTAAGGCATAGCGTTTGCCTTTTGCACCCGCGGTCAAGAGAACTGTGCCAAAACTGGCAGTGATGCCTACCGCAGTCGTACTCACAGGGGGATTGATAGCTTGCATAGTGTCATAAATTGCCAAGCCAGAATAAATCACACCACCGGGGGAATTGATATACATTTGGATTGGTTTTTCGCCATCTTCTTGGTCTAGGAATAACAATTGTGCAACAATGAGATTGGCTACTTGGTCATTAACGCCCATGCCCATAAACACAATCCGATTTTTGAGCAGGAGCGAATAAATATCATACGCTCGTTCACCACGACTGCCTTGCTCAATCACCATTGGAATCACATTTTGAAAGTTCATAATAATTGGCAACTTGCCAGATGGCAATATCGCCTATCTCCTTTCGTTTAGCATATCAAACACGCATAACGCAACAAAATTGATATTGTTGTTTAAGATTGCGACTCTTCTGAACCAGAATCATCGCCCGTTGTAGCATCTTCGACAGCAGATAAATCGGGCACTTCACGCCCTGTCGCAATATCGAAAATACGGTCATAGACTCGTTCTTGCAGAACTTCGTTTAATACAGAAATGCGCGTTGATTCATTATCAAACAATTGCCGAATTTCGTTGTTATCGCCAAATGGTTTGAGCATTTCATCAATACGGGCTTGAACGTCTGCATTGGTGGCGTTAATTTTTTCTGCGACAACCACTTCACGCAACACCAACATCCGTTTGAGGTCTTCAATGGCGGGTTCACGATATTGCTCACGCAGACCTTCCATTGTAGTATTCATCACCCGTAAATACATATCTAAGCCAACACCTTGCGATTGCAAACGATTTCCAAGCGAGTTAACCATTTCATTAACGTGGTCTTCGAGCATGGCATCTGGGAAGATAATTTCTGCTTTTTGTGCAAGATCTTCAATCACCAAACCAACATAGGCTTGTTTTGATTGGCGCAGTAAATTCTTTTCCAAATTTTCGCGGAGTTTCGTTTTCAATTCATCTAAGGTTGCAACCTCGCCATCAGGGTCTTCTTTGCTCACATTTTGGGCAAATTCATCATTCAATTCGGGCAAGGTCACTTTTTCGACCTTTTCGATATGAACATTAAATTGCACCTTGCGTCCCGCAATATCTTTATATTCTGGGTCATCTTCTGGCACAGTCAATTCAAAATCAAGTTCATCGCCTACAGTTGCGCCGACTAATTTTTCTGCAAAACCGGGCAAAATAGGGTCATTTTCTGAGTTCAATGTGATTGCGGCACCATGCTCGTGTGCAAATTGTTCCCCTTTAGCGGGTTGTTCTGTTTCTTCACCCTCTTCATCAGAGGCTTCAGCATTTTCTTCGCGGGGTTTGGGGTCGTCAATGAATGTGCTATGCAGGTCAATAGTCACGCGATTGCCCAATGCGACAGGTTCTGTGCTTTCTTCAGATTGTGCTTCGTCTTCTTGTAAGCGTTTTAATGACCGTTCCACCATTTCATCAGTAACTTCTGGGGCGGTATAGTCACGGCGAGCAGAGCGATAATCGCCCAATTTCACCACAGGTTGTAATGGGACGGTATACACAAAAACAGGGCTTTCTTCTAACTTAAAATCTTCAAAAGTCCCCGGTCCGTAGGGTTGCAAATCAGAACTTGCCTGAAGCGCCTCACGATAAACATCTTGGCTTAGGCTTTCAACAGCTTGGTTGAGAATCTCTCCTTCTAAACCATTCTTGACGAGGATGTGATAGGGAACTTTGCCTTTACGAAAACCGGGTATACGAATTTGATTCGCAACTTTGCGGGCGGCTTTTTGCTTGGCATCGTCCAATCGTTCCTTATCAATGGTTACAGTCAGACGGGCTAATTGATTTTCGAGGTGTTCAGTTTGAATGTTCAACGCATATTCCTTTATTCACGTATGGCTATTGTAGCATTAATAATGTTGGGCAAATATAAAACTTGTATCAGACTTCTATCAGAAAATAGAGGCGCTCAGAGAGCGCCCCTATGATGTTAACCTTTGGGGAAGGAGGGACTTGAACCCTCACCTCGTAAAAGACATGATCCTAAGTCATGCGCGTCTGCCAGTTCCGCCACTCCCCCATATTGGGTAAAAAATAGATAGCTTATTAATTATAGGCAAAGTGTTAGCCAATTTCAATGCGCGATATATCTTTCAAGTCCATATCTGCCACACGGTCTAAAATACTGGTGATGACCATCTGGGCAAATTTGAATAAGGTTTGCAACTGACCAATACGGTCTAAGTATAATTCTGCCTGTTCTTTTTCTGCATCTGTCAACTTTGGCAAGGCATGAGACAACAATTGAATATTATCACTCATCACATGCAACGCGCGGTCAACATCGCGCATCTCACGTCCACTTAAAATATTGGTAATAATCTGAATAAAATCGGTGCTGGCTTCATAATATTTACGTCGCCCACTTTTACCCCGCAACCAAACTTGGCGCACCATGCCCATGTGTTCCAGTGTCCGCATATTCATGCTCACATTCGCTTTAGAGATGGTCAGACGTTCCATCAAATCATCTAGCGAAAGTGGCTCAGAACTCATCAGTAAAGCGGCATAAATTTGTCCCATCACTTTACTAAATCCAAAATAATCAGCTAATTGCCCCAAACCATCTAACATACTATCATGCACTACTGTTAATTCGGGTGGTGTTTGTGCGCCATTTTTATCTGACATTCACGCCTCTTTATCCCATTAAGAACCCACTTCAATAAATGCCACAACCACTTGCTCAAATATTTGTGGCGCTTTTGTCAGCAATACCTGACGGGCTTTATCTGCATCATCAAATTTCTGAAAAGAGCGTCCCTGATGACTCCATAGAATCACAAAATCATCCCGAACACGAACATAAAATTCATCTTGTAATCCATTATCCAATAAACATTGAGCAACCGCCTTCACCTGCGAGCTATCATACAAGGTATTGAGGTAATAAGAGCGTTTGCGCCCTTGTTCCCATGCAGAAACAGGTGATTCTTTGTATTGGTCTGGCAACGCATTCAGGTGAACATGGTCACGGTCAAATCCTTTAACCAAGCCAGCACTGATTAGTTGCTTTAATTCAAAGTCTGTGATTGGCGCACCAAAATCGTTTTGCTCAAAAATGCGATATTGCCCACTCACTAACTCTTGCACCAGAGTATCGCTCCAACGCACCACAAATGCGCCATCTCTCATCACAAAAACTCGTGAGCGCAACACAAAAGATTCATCTGGAAATTCAATTGGCAGGGTATCATCATCCATAATAAGGTTTATTCTATCACTCTGTAGTCATTTGAACAACTGACTATCGTAGGTATACAGTCAGTTAAATAGGCTCACAATTTGATATACTGTAATTATAGAGGCAAAATAGTTGTGGTGTTATCCAAATCTACATCACAGAAAGGACAAAAATCATGAAACGCTTAATGATATTAGGCGCGTTTGTGTTTCTCATCTCATTTATTGGAATAGGAACACAACCTGCACAAGCACAAACAACCAATTGGACAGCCGAATATTTTAATAATATCTATCTGTTAGGCGCACCAAGCAATACACAAACAACCACACAATTATCTTTTAATTGGGGAATTGGGTCGCCTCATTTCACCATCCCTGCCGATTATTTTTCGGCACGGTTTTCTGGCGATGTGTATTTTTATGCGGGGACATATCGCTTTACTATGATTGCCGATGAAGGAGGTCGTGTTTTTGTGAATGGTATTCAGGTTATCAACACATTCGATAACCTCCGCCCAAATCAAATCATCACAGGTGATTTTAACTTTCCCGTCAATGGATATTATCGCATCCAAGCCGAATATATTGAACTCACAGGTGCGGCGTCATTTGCATTATCATGGCAAACTGCGGGTGGTGTTCCTACCCCTACCCCAACACCGGGCGGGACAACTGGTGTGTTTTGGACGGGAACATATTACAACACATCCAATTTTACGGGTGCGGCAGTCGCCACTGTGACCGATTCTTCTATCACCAAAAATTGGGGGACAAATGCGCCACTCACAGGGGTAAATGCCGATAATTTTTCTGTGCGTTGGACAACCAATATTTATCTGAATGCGGGCAGTTATCGGTTTGATGTTCACGCCGATGATGGCGTGCGGGTCTATTTGGATAACCAAATTGTCATCAACGAATTGCACGTCTATTTGGGACAACGCTATTCTTATAGCTTCACCGTCCCAACCGGGCGCAATTACCCCATCACAGTTGAATATCAAGAAGGAACTGGTGGCGCATTCTTAGAATTTTCGCTCACTACCTCTACGGGCGGGGTTGTCGGTGGTGTTTCACCAACCGTTACACCCAATATCCCCACCACCAGCCCAACAGGGTTATATGGCGTGGTCAATACATCCCGTCTGAATGTTCGAGATTTGCCAACAGCAACAGGCTCAACTATCTTAACCCGCATTAGTGGCGGAGAAGTTTATTCTCTCTTAGCCTATAGCACCGATAATAATTGGGCGCAATTGAATGTGAATGGCATTGTTGGTTGGGTGAATGTTCGTTATATCAACATCACCAACACACCTGTAGTTACCTCCCCCACAGGCGTTATCGCAACCACCACTGCCTCTGTTAATTTGCGTTTGGGACCCGATTCAACCTATGGCAAAATTGTCACTATTCCCAACTATATGCAAATCGCTGTTATTGGGCGAAATGCCGCCAGCACATGGTGGCAAGTCACTTATAATGGGCAAACAGGTTGGGTGAGCGCACAATATACACGCATCCCATCTGGTGCAAATTTGAGCGCGGTACCCATTACAGGATAATCCCATTCGTAGGGCGGATATAAGGCGTTTTGCCCTAATCCGCCCTGTTTGATTGGTCGGTCACTCGTAACGCAAAGCCTCTATCGGATTCAATTTAGAAGCCCGATTCGCGGGATACGCCCCAAAAAACACCCCAATACTCATCGAAATCGCCACCACCAGCAAAATTGTCGTAAATTTAACCGAAACATCCAAATCGGGGACAAATGTGGTGACCAAAAATGCCAATGTGAGCGCAATCGAGATGCCAATTCCACCACCTATCAACGAAAGTGTCATAGACTCTGTGAGAAATTGCAACAAAATATCGCTATTTTTTGCGCCTGTGGCTTTGCGTAACCCAATTTCACGGGTACGTTCTGTCACTGTCACCAACATGATATTCATAATACCAATACCGCCAACAATCAACGAAATACCCGCCAATAACGATAGAAATAATGTCAATAAGGCGGTGATTTGGTTCAATGTGTCTAACACCGCGCTTTGTGTGACCACCTGAAAATTATCTTCATCTCGAAAACTAATATTGCGTTCCTCACGTAAGGTTTGGCGAATTTGGTCAGCAAGCGATTTTACAGTATCGCTACTGCGGGCTTGTATTGCGACAAAATCTACAGGGCGCTCACCAGTGATAACACGCTCTCCACTCAGGCGAGTTTGGGCGGTGGTGATAGGCACAACAATAATATCATCAGCATCTCCACCAAGAAATGTCGTCAGACCTTCTCCGCCTTCTGTAGATAACACGCCGATAACCGTAAAACGCACCCCACTAATCCGTATCGTTTGCCCTATCGGGAATGTATCTGAAAAAAATCGGTCTACCATTTTTTGCCCCAAAACAGCCACACGCGCAAGCCCATCCACCTCATTTTGGGTAAAAAATCGCCCACCAATCACATCCCGATTGAAAATGGTCGGATACAACACATCTACTCCTTCAATCCGCGAGACATATTCCACGCCATTCGCCACCACCTGCCGATTCATATTGTCTTGTGGCATAACATACAGCGCATCTGGCACGCGAAATACATCCGATAATGCTTCAACCTCATTGAGGGTCAATAATTTGGAATTAGATTGAACAAGCGGCGCAAAAACCACCACCAAATTCGAGCCAATATTTTCAAACCCTGCAATGACAAATGACTCTAATGCCTGCCCAATCGAGACCAAAATAATCACTGATGTCACGCCAATAGTAATACCCACCATCGTCAAAAATGAGCGCAGTTTATTGGCATTGAGCGCACTAAGCGCCACACGGATATTTTCGAGGATTAACATAAGCTACTCAAACCGTAAAGCATCTATAGGTTTCATACGGGCGGCACGACTGGCGGGGTATGCGCCAAAAAAAATGCCGACAATCGTGCTGACAATCGTCGCCAATAAAATCGCATCAGTGGATAAGGTGAGGGTGATGTCATCTATCAATGCTGTACCAAGCAATGCCGCCAGCCACCCCACCACAATACCCAAAGCCCCCCCAATGAGCGATAATAGCAAACTTTCGATGAGAAATTGCAATAAAATATCGCTTCCGCGTGCGCCAACAGCCTTTCGCAAACCAATTTCACGGGTACGCTCTGTCACCGAAACGAGCATGATATTCATGATACCAATTCCACCGACTAATAATGAAATCCCCGCAATCATGCTCAGAAAGAGGGTCAATAAAACTGTGAGCGTGAGTACAAAATCGCGCAATTCACTTTGGTCATTGATGCGATAATCTTGCTCACCATCAAATAAAATGCTGTGCGCCTCGTCCATATAAGCCGAAATTTCGGCTTTTGCTTGGTCTGTTGCTTCTTCTGCTGTGACTTGGATATAAATAGAGGATACGCGATAACTCCCATCACGCGCACGCGCATTTTCGACCATCCGCGTTTGGGCAGTTGTGATAGGGATTAGGACAGTATCATTTTGTCCACCAAACCCCTCAACAAATTCCATGACCCCAATCACCGTAAAAACCCGTTCATTGATGCGAATAGTCGCGCCGATGGGGTCTATAGTTTCATCACCAAACAAGATTTCGACCATATCTGCCCCCAAAACGACCACCCGCGCATTATCATCTAAGTCGGCTTGGGAAATAAAATCACCACGGGCTAAATTCCAATTTCGGACGGTGAGCATTTGTGGCACAACGCCATTGGCAGTGATGTTTCTGCTCCCGCTTTCACCGGTGACCAACGCAAAAAATGCGAATTGTGGGGCAACATCTCGAATATGTGGGGCAATCAGTGGATTTTTGAGGTCATCTGCCTCTTTCATTGTTAGTGGGTCTACGCGGGTACGGGTGGCACTACTCGGTCGTTGCGATGTGATGATGAGTGAATTTGAGCCAATTGCATCAAATTCTTTCGCCACAAATTCTTCAACTCCACGCCCCAAACTCACCAGCCCAATTACCGCCCCTACCCCAATTACAATCCCTAATGTGGTGAGTGCAGACCGTAATCGGTTGGTTAATAACGCACTCACCGCAATCCGAAATATTTCTGCAAAATTCATCTATCATTGCACCACAACAATTTGTATCAACTCCGCGATGAATGTATTAAAACCATGTGCATACGAATCGAGATAATCTTGGGTCATATACCGCGCAAAATCATACAAATCTAATTCGTGCAAGGCGGTCACATGAGGGCGAAAATCACGCAGACTCAGATGAATCACATTGCTATCATCAGTGATGACCCCCCAAGCCAGTGTTTTTTGTTTGTTATCATCCTTAGCCGTGATAAAACGGCGCAACGATGAGCCTTTTGCAACCCGTCCCAAATTAGAGAAAACTTCTTCCCCTTTGAGGATTTCGTTTAACACATCAAATCGGCTCGGCAACACATTGAGCAATTTTTGTAACACAGGCGGGACATGCGCTAACATCTGAATTCCTGCTGTACTAGAACTTTTGCCAGATAGTGCAATTTCACGATACCGCGCCAACAACGCCCCCAACCCGCCGATGATGCCCAAATAATGCACCCGTTGGTCATTAAATTGTTGATAAGCAGTCATTTTATTACGTTGTGATGCCATATAATAATTGCGGAGCAAATCCAATGTCCGTTGGTGCATGACATGCAAATCGGTCATCGGATTGCGGAATGTTGTAGGGAATAACCGTTCTTTTGGATTGTGACGGCTGGCATCAATCGGCAATAAGATGGCAGGATTTTTGCCAGCTAGGGCTTCTAATTGCTCCAATGCCAATTTATAGGCTTGTTTATGGCGTGGGTCACGATTGGTCTTGAGCAAATTGAGCATATAATTCATCTGTTCCGATGGCTTGTAATTTAGCGCATGGAAACCACGATAAATAATCATTAAATCATTTACAGTCACCCGCGCACCAAGCCGTTGGAGCAATAGCTGACGCAAATTTTGGATGGCAGACAGGCGCACCTCATGATTTTCTGCCCCTGTTTCATCAGATAAGCGCGATTTTTGCGCCATTTTGCTAAATTGTGGGTTTTGTTTCAATGCAAGTGATTGAATATTCAATTTTGGCGCGAGGGCGCTTTGTGGTTTGACCGCATTAAAATATGCCCCCCAATTGACCGCTTCGCGAGTCATCATTTCAGAGACTGCCGCCCCCCAAGCACCATCAAAAAAGATGTGTGATTGGTCAAAGATAAAGCTGTCTTGTGTCCTAAAAATGGTCAGTGGATGGTCTCCGCATCCACGCTTTCCGCGCCGAATCCATGTAAGAGGTTGTGTTGAATCCCGTTCATCCCAATTGATGATAATCGGTGTGCGCTTGAGCATCGCCAATTCTTTTTGGGTGGCAGGGTCAAGTTGGTCATTCAGTAATTGGTGAGATGGACGCGGTGTGATGACAAATACCTCATCCACCATCGGCAACATTGGCGTTGGCGGGATATGTAAAATCGTTTGAGATGCTGTATGCGCCATCTGTGGGCGTAACAAAACATTCACAGGGACGAGATGATAGCGCCCATGTCGGATGACACCAATATAGGCTTCCTCTAGTGGATAGTGAACACGAGTTTCGTTGTATCCATTTGGCTCTAAGGTAGCAAGCCACGAAAGCTGATATTGATACGAAGCAAGTTCAGTCTCGCTGGCAGTTTTGAACCCAATCGCAAGTTCTCGTTTGGCGACTTCATCTAACGAGCGAATATAGGGGACAATAAATTCATCAAATTTCTTTTTGCGATATTGCGAAAAATCTTCTTCCGTGATTTTATCGCGTCCAAATGGGCGAATTTTTTCCCATCGGTTATAAATATCTTCTGGAACACGTCCTTTGCCCACCTCAACCAAAATCTTGGTCAAGACACGCTCGCGCCATTCATTCTCTAAAATATTTGGGAGCAATTTGAGAAATTGTACGCTGGTCATCAACCATGCCGCGAGAGTATCTTCTGGGCGCAAATGTGGCATTTGTGTATGAAATCCGGTGGTCTCGTTGGTATGGCGGGCGCTATCCTCACGCAAGGCAAATTCTAAATAAAATTGCCATGTGCCATCAGGAAACGCCGCATTCATATCTTTACCAGACAAACGTAGCAATTGCTGATACCCATGAATAACCGCCGCAGGTGGCACAAATAAGGCGCTATACACCATCCGCCCAACGGTGGTTTGAATCCCACGAAACAACAACTGAATGTATTTTTGCGATTCGCTTGGGCTAATTTCACGTTTATCTAATTTTGCCAGCGCATTCAAAATCATACCGGGGACATTACCAGCAGGCACAGTTTGGGCAATTTCCTCGCTAATGCGCTCAATTTCGGGCAATGGCAGGCGCGATAATCCCCGAATTTGCGGGTCTGTAAAGACTTGACGCAATCGGGCAACAGTTGCGACAGTCGCTTGTTGCAACTGATTATCTATTTGGTCGCTTGATGTTGGGTCTTGGTGTGGTTGTTCACTCATCAATTATATTCTTCCTCTTTGCCACCATAATAGACTTCTTGAAAAACACCTTCTAATTCTTCTGCTTCAGATGGACGTTCAGTTTCACCTGCAACAAGGGGAGTCGCAACTTTTCTATCTGCCACCACCACCCCATCACGTAACATAATCACACGATTGGTATGACGAGCTATCCACGGGTCATGTGTCACAAACACCGTCGTAATCCCTTTTTCACGGTTCATCGTCTGAAAAATTTGCATCACCTCTGTGCCACTCCGACTATCCAAATTACCAGTTGGTTCATCTGCTAAAATCATCGCTGGTTCATTCACAATTGCGCGGGCAATTGCCACTCGTTGTTGTTGACCACCCGAAAGTTCACTGGGAAGGTGGTCTAGTCGCTTTCCCAATCCAACCGCTTCTAAGGCGGCTTTTGCTTTTTTTGTCCGACCAGATACGCCACCATACATCAGAGGCAATTCCACTTGTCTGAGGGCGGTTGTGCGTTTGAGCAAATTAAAACTTTGGAATACAAAACCAATTTTCTTGTTGCGGATAATTGCCAATTGTTTTTCGTCCAATTTGCTCACATCCACACCATCCAAATAATATGCCCCATTTGTGGGTTGGTCTAGTGCGCCTAAAATATACATGAGGGTACTTTTTCCACTGCCAGAAGGTCCCATAATCGAGACAAATTCGCCCTCATATATTTGCAAATCTACACCTCTCAGTGCATGAACTTCAACATCACCCATCTGGTACATTTTGGTGATTTGGCGAATATCAATCACGGCACGCCGCCCAAGTTCATCTCGGAGAATTTCTGGCTCTTTACCTTTTTTGAATAATTTTAGCACACTTTTAGTCCTCGCGTGGTAACAAAACCACAACATCGCCAACATTTACGCCCGATTCCACCTGAGTAAAGCGGTCATTTCGTGCGCCAATCTCAATTTCAATCTCCTCAAATTGACCTGTAGCACGTTCTATAGTGACAAACGCTTGTTGTGTGGCACGGTCTATGCGGATATACCGATTTGGCACAAGTACAACATTTTGTAGTTCTTGGGTCGCAATCCGCGCAGTGACACTCATGCCAACTTTGATAGGTTCTGTTGTGGGGTCTATACGGACACGGACTAAATAGGTTACTAAACTGCCTATACGTGTCGGTGTGAGCGAAACCCGTTCCACAACACCTGTAATGATTGCATCGGGCAACGCATCTAATGCAAATTCAACCTTTTGCCCAATTTCTACCTTAACCACATCCGTCTCATCTACGGGTAAATCCACCACGAAGTTGCTCACGTCCATCAAAATAATGGCGGGCAATTGGGTAGGAGGCAATTCACCAATGGTCAAGTTATTGCGAGCAATCAATCCATCAAACGGAGCGATTAATTGTGTTCGATTCAGCAATAATTCGGCTTGTTGCACTGTCAATTGGGTGCGTTGTAAATCTATCTGCGCCAATTCAACATCTTCTGGTTTTGCCCCATTTAACAAACGGTCTAATGTTTGTTGGGCTTGGAGAAGTGCAACCTCAGAGGCGCTTAATGCGCTGACATCTAAGGTACGATTTTGTGCGGCGCTATAATTTGATTCTGCAATATCTACCCCTGCCCCTAATTGGTTCAGTTGAACATCAAATTGAGAAGGACTCACAGAAGAATTTAATCCACCCAATAGGCTGTTTATATTATTCACCACATCATTCAAAATTTCGGGCGGGACATTATCTATAATCTCTGGTGGCAAGTTATTGATGTCTACAAGAGGAATTGTCGAAGATGTAAGCGCCGCATCACGTTGAAGTTGTGCCTGCCATAACTGATTCCCCGCCAATTCGACTTGTAAGCGAGCGATTTCTTCTGCGGTTTGGTTTTGCGAGAGGCTTGTGCTAAATGCCGCATTCACAGAGGCTTGTGCGGCATTCACCGCCGCTTCTGCCACTGTAATATCTTCTTCACGCGCGGGCGAAGTGAGGGTGTCGAATGCGATTTGTTGTAAATTAAGCGCCACTTGTGCATCAAACAATGTAGCTTCATAATCGGTTGTCTGAAGGGTGGCTAAAACCGCACCAGATGAAACAGTTTGTCCTTCAGAGACAAAAATTTCTTGAACAGGCGCAATTAATTCAAAGAGCAATGGCACTTGTCGAATCGGTGCAATCGCGCCTGTAGCACTTACAGTCACAGTCAAATCACCAGCTCCAATGGTCACACTATCAATGACAATTTGCCGGTTTTGCACCTCAGATTCGGCTT